>CATLBW010000149.1 GCA_949879775.1 uncultured Lachnospiraceae bacterium | reverse complement strand
AAGTGACTTTGAGGGGGCAGAAGAATCTTTCCAAAAAGCCATCAAGTTAGAACCCAAACGGCTAGAAGCCTATCAATGTCTGGTTGATACATATGACGGTATGCAAGAACCAGAAAAAGTAGCAACAGCATATAAGAATGGAATCAAAATCATTGCCAATGAATATACGGCAACCCATGAACTCCCCGCAGGTAGTGAAGATTTTTATCTCAATGCAATTGACTTTTTTGAATCACAGACGGAAACCGGATATGCTTCCCAATTAGTCTCAGATATGATAAACATGTCTTCCAATCAAGAAGTCAAAGGAAAACTGGAGAAAAAGCAGGCAGATGATACTCTCGCTAAAAGATACGAAGCATACAGCCAGTTGCTCTCAGAATACACCGCATCCTATGGTAACTGCACGGTTGTTTCTCCAAACGCCTATGAGACTTATCTAACTGGACTTTGTTTTGCAAAGTTAATTGATTTTAATCAGGATGGGGATGAGGAACTTCTTGTCGCTTATTACGACCCAGCAAGGCATAATGGTATGTGGATACACGATGTAGAAGTTTGGACATACCAGAATGGCGAACTGTTACAGATATTTGGTGAAACGTCTATGACCAATGGTGATGTTTCCGGCTATATTATGCTTACTGATATAGATAATCATCTCTACCTTTCATCAGGAACTTTAGGTGCACCATCAGAAGTTTACTTGTGGGAATATACTGGAGAACAATTTTCACAAGCACGCAGTTTTTACTATAATCCCGGTGTAAAATTCGAGATAGACGGTGTATCCGTTACAAAGACAGAGTGTGAAGAAGCCCTTCAGCAATGGCGGAGCAAAAGTATTCAATATTACTTAGTATCGCCAGACCAGGACGGTAATAAGGCTATGGCAGAACTTAATAATACACAAAATATATTGCAGGAGCATGCTATGTCAACTACTCCATAATTACGAATAAAAAGCCACTATCTCCGGAGAAAAGAATATTGTTTTAGTCTGGTAAGGCATAATCAGTAAAGCCCTTGCAAGGTGCAATATCCACCTAATGCAAGGGCTCTTTATGGCATGAACAGTGAAAACAGTGATTTTTATAGCACACTGTCATTGTAGATACGTTTCTAATAATACATCCCTATATTGGTCAGCAACATCCTCATACCCCAGTTTTCTCGCCAGCAGAAAAATCATGCTGCAGAGTGACCGCCTTAAGGGCAATTCTTCTACTGGTATTTCCAAACCTAACAAAGAGTTCAGCACATCTTCAAATGTCGTTATATCCCCATCAAATGCCAAAGTTGTCCAGTTCTCATCGCCTTGTTTCACAATCCTGCACCTCTGTGTTATTACCCAAAAATCAAACCTACCGATAACACCTTCCGCCAGTTCATATTCTGTCGGCTCCGTCGGGAAGAAAAAGCCATAGACCCCGTCTAAAAACAAATACTGTCTTTCGTCCATCCACTCGTTCGGTGCATTAAGACGCAATATAAATGCCCGCCTGGTATAGTTGGCTATTTGTTGAGAAAATATCCATAGGTTTAGCCAAGTCTCCCGATAATTGCCCGCATCCGCTTTCCGAGGGAAACACGCAAATTGCTTCAGGAGTATTTTTGTCAGGCTCCTATGGTTCGTCCACAACAGTTCTGCGTTGCTATAAATTATATCGCAACTTCCTATCGCAGCACATATGTCAGATGCCAACTGGAACGCTTCTGTTCGGTATAAATAGCCGACTTTATCAGTCGTATGGGCGTTAGTATCTACCGGAAATTCACTAATCACCTCGTCTACGGTCTGTAAGGCTTTCAGATATTGCCCGGATGCCGATTCTATGTCCCCCAGTTTCTTGTTCGACTGGGCAAGCAGCATCAGCGTGTAGGCGCAATAAATCGTCTTATCCCCTGGCATCATCTCGTAAAAACCGACAGCCGCCTGTAAGATGGGAACATCTCTCTGACAACCCTCTGTCTGTTCTGGCTCTTCCAAATTTTTCCAATCTGTCAACAAAATGCCCGTCCAAGAAAAGTACTCTTTTGCCGCCATGATATAATCCGGTATTTCCTTCCCCTCACCCTGATAAAATTGGACATACCGGAATAAGATTGCCTGCACATGCGGGACAGATGGGAATAAAAGCGGTCGGATTTCCTCAACAGACATTCCCCTCATAGAATAAAACATCTGGTAAAATACACCATATGCAAAGTTCACGCAAAGCATGGCGTCATTGGGCTTAAGTTCATCCCGCAAAACTTCCTGTAAAAGGCGGTGGATTGACAGCGTACCCCGTTCTGCACGAACCAGGGAATACCTCGTCAAGCCCCTGACAAACTCATCCCGGTCTAATTCATTTTCTAAAACAGACCGGATAGGCTGCGGCAGCCCGTCCCCATAATGCGAAAACATCCGCAGGTCAATCCCGTCTGGAGCCAGAAACGCACAGATATTGAGGAACTGCCATGCGCTTTGGGAAATATAATCGCTGGAAGAATCAGCCAGCAACCTATCTAAAGTGATATGGAATGCTTCACGCACGGTTCTTTTATACATCTGGTTTCCCACTTTGCGGTCTAAGACTTTAATCCCAAACTGTTCCAGTTTCTTGCTGTAGGCTGCATAATCTACCCCAGGAGTCTCCCTGATGTATGCGGCTGCATATTCCAGTGCCAAGGGTAAATATCCCATCTGTGCGGCAAGCATGGCTGCGTTTAGGGCGTCCATGATACCGGTGCGTTTCTGTAAAAAGGATACGGCTTCCCCTTCTCCAAAGACTGACAATTCCATATGCAACGCATCCTCAAAAGCATTTTTGCAGCGTGTAGTAATCAAAATATCCCCATGGATATTGCCTGGTGGGAAGTAACTTAACAATGCTTCATACTCATCTGGCGTCCCATATTCTGCATTGTCATAAATCAATAGCCAATGACTCTGTGCAGCAAAATAACCAGTAAAAATCTCTCTGGTTTGGTCTGCATCTTGTTTTTCTGGAAGATATCCCTGTGTGCGCAGAAAATCAGAAGCGCTGTTCTGCAAAGCCAACTTATTCTCAGCACTCATCCACCAGACGATTCTGTATTCATTGATGTGGTTATAGGCATACTGGAGGGCAGTCTGAGTTTTGCCCACACCTCCCATTCCGTATATCCCCTGTAGCCGTATTCCATGATGGTAGTGTTCCTCCAGTTCTCTCAGAAGCCCCTCACGCCCGCAAAAGAAACGGTTTTGACTGGGAAGATTCACGGTTTTTGGCTTGTGGTTCGCTCTCATGACCATGCTAATCCCGGTAATTACAAGCATATAAATTTCTGCCAAAAATGTTGCGAACTCTTTTGCCGTTGAAATCTCACAATAATATATTTTCTCTTCTGCAGAGATTTCTACGTCCTCATCAACCAAGGACAAGACATCCGCTATCAGAGTCTCCCTTTTCTTTATCGGTATACGAGGGACAATCTCTGTTAAAAAGCAATATTCTACATTCCCAAAAGCGTCCGGTTTGAGATGGCTCTCAATGGTCGCTGGCGATATCTTCCGTGTCCCCTTGCAGAATCTTGATACACTTACATCATCAATGGCGACCATACTGTTTCTTACGTCCTCCCTTTCTCTGCCGTCTGTTATTTCTGAACTGATGGCTGGAGACAGTAATAGAAGGTTTGCCAAATCTTTTTGTCCTATATGTGGGGTCATATACTCACGGAGAACTTTCTCAAAAGAACCATAAAATAACCTGGGCATAAAATCATCTCGTTTCTTGTGGCAGTTGTCAAGTATCTGTCAACTCGGAGTCAATTACATCTAAAAATAATTATGTTATCGTGGTCTTAGTTAAAGACGAGGGGGTGTACTTATGAAGATTATATAACAAAAATACAGGCTGTTCAAACCATAATGGCTTGAGGGAGAGAAAACATTGAAAGACAAAAGGAGGTTCGTATGGAAGAGAAAAACTTACAAAGTATCCAAATCCATTTAGTCAATGGTCGGCTTGCCCGCCTAAAACTCATCATCTATCCGGACAACACATTGGAAACCGCTATCATCACGGATGATTCTATGCAGGAAAAGGTTTTTTCCAAGAGGTTTGAAGATGAGGAAAGCGCCCTTGATTTCTTTCATTACCTGAAACAAGACCGGGATGTGCCAGAACCGGTTGGACGGTACAAAAAACTGGCTGTTGACCTGGAGAAAGCAAAACTATACGCAAAAGGACGTATGGGCAATGATGATAGCGGCGCTTTCAATTTCGATTCCGTTTCCGTCTACCTTCCGAGGTGGCGGGAGAAATTGGTAATCAACGCAGCAAAAACAGCAGGAGTGGACTGTTTCAAACGAAGACGCAGCAGTTGGTATCTGTTCTCGCTCCCAGAAGCCGGTGATTGCCTGATGCGGACGAAGGCTGTAAAAGCGATGAGCGATTTCCTGAACAATATCGGGTACCGTACATATGTATTCTACATGTTGGACTAAATATGACAGGCTATTTTTGTTACCCAAAAACAAACTGGCGCAGGATGTTACGGCTGTATTGCGCCAGTACCACTAGAACATATCACAAGGAGGAATACCTATGAAGTATCCAAACATTGAATCTGTTGTCGAAGCATTTTCCGGAGACGTAGTTGACCCCATTCCGGAAAGGCGCAGTCTTAACACGGTGTTTCCACCACGCCCTCTCAAACTGCTGCAGGAAAACGCCGTACTAGCAGCCAGTGAGAACAGGATTCGTGCATTGATGGCGCAGTCAGCCATCAATGATACCGCTAGTATCGCCATGTCAGTTGACCGTTTGGCACATGTCGCCCCAGCAGGCAAATTCTATTACCAAAAAATCATGGCAGCCTACGCCGATGCCGCCACAAGAACCATAGAAAGGTGGTGATTGGATGCCTGATATCATTATGCTGATTCTTTTAGGCGTTATTCTGTTCATGGTGGTAGACCACTGGATCAAAAAATACAAGAAACTTAAGAGAATCGTGGAAGAAAAGGATGATTTTGAGAAACTGATGTACAAGCAATTGGAACTTGATGCCATAAGGTTTCGGGCTCATGAAGATTTGCTCCGGGAGGCTTGCCGTTTTTGGGCGGAGGATGCCGGGGAAGATGTCAAATAGAGTATTGTCAACACATTCTTGACAAAATTACAACAGGGTTTCTTGTTACAACTTAATTGGCGCTTTACCCCTGTTAATAGGCGTCCAGTCGCTCTAAAAGCTTTTATTCCTTATGTTTGGAATCAGGGCTGCTTTGCGGTTCAATGGGCGTCAAAGCAGCCAAAGAAAGGAAAACTTATGGAAACAATGATTCCCCACTCAGAAATCAAAAATCACTCTGCTAAGAAATATCGGACGATTTTAGCCGATCCTCCATGGGGAGTCGCTTCGCAGCGTGGGAGGAACAGCAGCCGTAGTGCGGAAAGCCATTATGAACTGATGCCATTAGAGCGTATTAAAGCCATGCCGGTACAGGATTTAGCGGCAGATAACAGCCACCTATATCTATGGATTCCTAACGCCCTGTTACAGGAGGGTTTAGACGTAATCAAGGCATGGGGCTTTACGTTCCGTAGTCCGCTTTACTGGATTAAACCTCGTCTTCTTCTAGGAAATTATTTTAGGAATGCGTCAGAAACGTGCCTGTTCGCTACCCGTGGTAAAGCACCAGTAAAGTTTCACGGTCAGCCTAACTGGATATTCTGTCCACAGCAACGGCATAGCCAGAAACCAGAGGAACAATATCCTCTCATAATGCGAATGTCATACGAGCCTTATCTTGAGTTATTTGCCCGTCACCGGGAGCCAGGCTGGGATATTTGGGGGAACGAAGCGCCAGGCGGGTCAGACATTATTATGCCCGGAGATTACCCTGTACCAAAATACAGCGACAAAGTAGTAAAAAAGGAGGTGTAAATGTGTGGAATCACCAAAAGGATTGATTACCCGGATACTCGAACTTGCTTTCATGCTGGCGTTGAGCGCCTACCTCATCAGAACAGCGGCATATTGGATACAGGAAGTATGGCCGATTCTTCTCATCATCGCCCTTATCGTCGTCGCCATCATCCTCGGATTTCGTATCTGGAGACACAAACACGATGATTTGGGAAAATGGTAGGAAGCACAAGAAATATAGAAACAGGAAGGAGTGGGCATTCTTGAAGCATCAAATAGAAAACCTTGTTTTTAGGGAAATCGTCTGGGCGCGACCTTACAAAATAGAAACCGTGTGGGAGATGCTCTCACATCTGGCGGCATTATCGCCACGGGGTGCGGTTATCTGGGAAGTACGCAGCCGGAATAAAACAGTGAGTTACCTCCTTGGAGCCGCTGCCAGATATATCAAAAACATTGAGGAAGCAATTAAGGCACACGGCGATATCCAGTTCCATGAAGTTGGCGCAGAAAAACGTATTCCTGTTACTGTCGTCCGGCAACTCAAGATTAGCCACCCGCCCCTCTCCCTCAAAACTGACATGGCAGAAGCGGTTATCCGGGCAGGGTTGGCGGCACTCACCGAAGAGGGAGACGGGAAAGAAGTAGTAGTGCAGATTATATTGGGGAGGGCTTATGCCCCCTCCTCAATGCCAGCCAATCTCGCTGACCCCAATGCCACCTGGTTACAAATCCTTCTCGGTGATGTCCAAAAAGCCACCGCTGAGAGCCGCAAAACGGTGCGGGAAAAATCCGAGCAGCATACGTTCCAAGCCGCTATCCGCATCGGTGTATCTGCAGAAGATATGAGTTTCCGGTTACGCAGTATCGTTAGCGCATTCAAGGTGC
>CATLBW010000148.1 GCA_949879775.1 uncultured Lachnospiraceae bacterium | reverse complement strand
GGGAGGGCTGGGGATTGCAATCCTTTCCACGAACCAGGGCGTTGTAACTGATAAAGAAGCAAGAAAATTAGCAGTAGGCGGTGAAGTATTAGCTTACGTGTGGTAAGGAGGTACGGGCATGTCACGACCATGTTTGGCAGGAAGCGGCCGGTGCCGGAGCTGTCCTCAAGCAATTATATGCAGCGTTCCTTTGGGGAGCGCGTAGCGATGAACTCGCCGATACAGGGGACGGCAGCCGACATCATCAAGATTGCCATGGTGAAAGTCAGCGAGTCCTTACAAAAGCAGAACCTGAGGTCCAGGCTTATCCTGCAGGTGCATGATGAGCTGCTGGTTGAGGCGTGGGAGGACGAGAAGGAGCAGGTAAAAGCGATCCTGGAACAGGAAATGGAAGCGGCGGCGGAGCTTTCCGTGAAGCTGGAAATAGACATGAATGAGGGAAGAGATTGGTACGAAGCACATTAAAGAAGAGGAGCGAAGATTATGCAGGTAATAGGAATCACCGGCGGAGTGGGAGCAGGCAAATCCGTCATCCTGGAATATTTGAAAGGAAATTATAAGGTAAGGAACCTGGAGGCAGACCGTATTGCCGAGATGTTGATGAAGCCGGGAACGGAATGTTATGACAAGCTGCTGAAATTCCTTCCGGTTGAAGTTTATAATGAGGATGAGACAATCAGCCGTCCCGCGCTGGCGGGCAAATTATTTGAATCGCCCAAGCTGCGCCAGGAGGTGAACCAGATCGTACACCCGGCAGTCAAAGAGTATATAAAGGAGCGGATTGAAGAGCAGAGGCAGATGCGCATCCTCGATTACGTCGTCATAGAGGCTGCTTTGCTGATTGAAGACCATTATGATAAAATCTGTGACGAAATCTGGTATATTTATGCTACGGAGGAAGTCAGGAGGCAGCGCCTTTTAGATTCACGTGGATATACCCCGGCTAAGATAGAGAAGATATTTGAAAGCCAGATGCCGGAAGAGGAATACAGGGCGCATTGCCAGGTTGTGATCGACAACAATGGCACAAAAGAGGAAGCCTTTTATCAGGTTGCGCAGGTAATTAAAAATAAAGGAGAAATGGGACAGATGGATGTGCAGCAGATAGAGGGGATTCCGCTGGTATTTGGGCTGGATATCGGGACCCGCAACGTGGTGGGCACGGTAGGCTACCGCCAGGACGAGGAATTCTTTGTAATGGCGCAGTATATAAAGGAACATCAGACCCGTTCCATGCTGGACGGGCAGATACATGATATTGGGCGCGTGGGCAGGACAATCAGCGCTGTGAAGAAAGAATTGGAAGAGCAATTGCAGATTGAGCTGAACGACGTATGCATCGCGGCAGCGGGACGCGTGCTTAAGACCGTGACGACTACCGCCAGCTATCAGTTTGTAGATGAATCGGTTGTCAGCAGGGAAGACGTCCATACCCTGGATTTGCTGGGGATTGAGAAAGCGCAGCAGATTTTGAATGAGAACAATGACACGAAGTTCAAGTTTTACTGCGTGGGGTATTCTGTGGTGAAATATTACCTGAATGGAGATACCTTTTCCAACCTGGAGAACCATAAGGCGGAGGAAATCAGCGAGGACATCATTGTAACCTTCCTGCCCGAGGACGTTGTGGACGGCCTGTATTCCGCGGTAGGGCTGGCAGGCCTGCGTGTTGCCAATATGACTTTGGAGCCGATTGCCGCCATCAATGTGGCAATCCCGGAGGCGTTCCGTATGCTCAACATTGCGCTTGTGGATATCGGGGCCGGCACGAGCGATATTTCGGTGACAAGGGATGGCAGCATCATCGCCTACGGCATGATCCCAAGCGCGGGGGATGAGCTGACCGAGCTGCTGGTGCAGCATTATCTGGTAGATTTTAAGACGGCGGAGCACCTTAAGCTGCAGTCTGGCGTGGCGGAAGAGATTGAATACCAGGATATCATGATGATTAAGCACACAGTGACCGCGGAGGAAATCTGGCAGCTCTTAAAGCCGCTGGTAGACGACCTGGCGGAAAGCATTGCTGCAAAGATTAAAGAACTCAACGGCGGGGAGACCGTCAGCGCGACTTTTGTAGTTGGCGGCGGCGGCAAAGTGCATGGCTTTATTGAACATCTTGCCTCAGAATTGGGGCTGCCCCAGGAGAGGGTGGCATTGCGCGGTGAGGAAGTGCTGCAGGAGATTCATTTTGAGCAGCAGGATATCCAAAAAGACCCCTTACTGGTAACGCCGATTGGCATTTGCCTTAATTTCTATGACCAGAAAAATAACTTTATCTTCGTGCACTTTAATGGGGAGCGCATGAAGCTTTACGATAACGATAAGCTGACGATTGTGGATGCGGCGCTGCAGGCAGGCTTCCCCAATGAACAGCTTTTCCCGCGGCGGGGCAAGGAGATTAATTTCACCGTCAATGGCAGGAAGCGGATTGCCCGCGGAGAGGCAGGGGAGTCTGCGGTCGTGCGGGTGAATGGGCATCTGGCGAATATCAATTCGCCGCTTGAGCCGAACAGCGATATCACAATTGAGCCGTCCACGCAGGGCAATGACGCTGTGTGCCGCCTGGAAGATTTGGAGGAATACGGCAGGGCTATGCTGAACATCGAGGTCAATGGACATCTTGTGTCGTGCCCGCGGTTTGCGGAAGTTAACGGGGTTTTGGAAATGCCTGATTATGAAATTAAGGAAGGCGACCGCGTGGAGATGCGGGGCTACTATACGGTGTCGCAGATTATTGAGTTCATGGACGTAGAAATTGATATGGACAAAGAAATACTGGTAAATAATAAGCCGGCCGACCCAGATACGCTGGTTTATGAGAATTTTTCTATTGAATGGACGGTGCAGGCGTTCCGTACGCCGCAATCGGAGATAGATAAAGACAATAAGAAGAAGGAAGAGGCAAAAGAGGAGGAGACGCAGGAGGAAGACGGCAGGCAGGAGAAATCTGAGCTGCAAAAGAAAATAGACGCCATCCGTAACGTGGACAGGACGTATGAGGAGCCGGAGCGCGAATTGAGCCAGGAAGAACTGGAAGAAAAATTCATCGAGGAGCAGAAAGCCGCGGAGAAGGACATAAAGCCGACGCTCATAGAGCGCGCGGAGCAGCGCCTGGCCAAGCGTGCCGCTAAGAAGCTGGCAGGGATGGATATGCACATCACGGTAAATAAGATGCCGGTGACGATGACGGGCAAGAAGTCTTATGTGTTTGTGGACGTATTTGATGTGATTGGCTTTGACATGCAAGCGGGGAACGGCAGGAACATCGTCACCCTGCTAAATGGGGAGCCGCCTTCTTATACGGCTGAGCTGAAAGAGGGCGACGTCCTTGATATCCATTGGGAGGATTGACGGGACATGAGGATGTGCAGCATTGCAAGCGGGAGCAGCGGGAATTGTATTTTCGCTGCTTCCGATAATACGAATTTGATGGTTGACGCCGGGATTAGCGGGAAGCGGATGGAGCAAGGGCTTGGCGAGATTGGATGTGATTTCCGGGAGATGGCGGGCATCCTTATTACCCATGAGCATTCCGACCACATCAGCGGCCTTGGCGTAGTTTCCAGGCGGTATGGGATACCAATTTATGCGACGAAGGGGACGTGGCAGGCTATCTTGAAAAGTAAGGGCGTTGGCGAAATACCGCCAGAGCTGTTCCGGGAAATCCAGCCGGATAAGGAGTTTTCCGTTGGGGATATCAGCGTCACGCCGGTTACGATTTCCCATGACGCCGCCCAGCCCACGGCTTTTGTGTTGAGGCAGGGATGCAAATCTATGGGAATCATCACGGACCTTGGCAGGTATGACGGTTATATTGTAGAAAAGCTGCAAGGCCTGGACGTGTTGCTTTTAGAGGCGAACCATGACGTACATATGCTTCAGGTCGGGACATACCCTTATTACCTCAAACAGCGGATTCTTGGGGATAAGGGGCATTTGTCCAATGAGCTTTCCGGACGGCTTTTGAGCGAAGTGCTGCATGATGGGTTTCAAATGGCGGTGCTTGGGCATCTGAGCAAAGAGAACAATTACGAGCGGCTCGCCTATGAGACAGTGCGGCTGGAAATTGATATGGCGGATAACCCTTACCGGGCAGGGGATTTTCCAATCTGTGTGGCGAAAAGGGACGAGGCCTCGGAAGTGATAGAGTTTTGAGAGCGGCGCGGTAAGCGCCATTGGAGGTATATTAATGGAAAGAAAAGCAGACAGGACAATTATCACGGTAGTTGGGAAGGATACGGTGGGAATCATCGCTAAAGTGTGCACCTACCTCTCAGAACACCAAATTAATGTGCTGGATATCAGCCAGACGATTGTGCAGGATTTTTTTAATATGATGATGATTGCGGATATGAAGGACGCGGATAAGCCTTTTGACCAGTGCTCTGGGGATTTAGAGAAGCTGGGAGAAGAAATTGGCGTGAATATCAAATGCCAGCGAGAAGAGATTTTTAAGAAAATGCACAGGATTTAAGGAGCGGCGTGATGATAAATATTTGGGAAGTAAATGAAACCAACAAAATGATAGAGCAGGAAAACCTTGACGTGCGCACGATTACGCTGGGCATCAGCCTGTTAGACTGTATTGATTCAGATTTACAGAAATTAAACGATAATATTTACCGTAAGATTACCACAGTGGCAAAGAAGCTTGTGGAGACTGGCGAGGAGATTGAGCGGGGATATTGCATCCCTATCGTCAATAAGCGGATTTCCGTGACGCCCATTTCCCTGGTTGGGCAGGCGGCATGTAAGACGCCCGAGGATTTCGTGACGATAGCGCGGACCTTAGACAAAGCGGCAAAGAAGGTGGGCGTGAATTTTATCGGCGGATATTCTGCGCTGGTGTCGAAAGGCATGACGACAGGCGACAGGAACCTGATTTGCTCTATCCCGCAGGCGTTAGCGGAGACGGAGCGCGTATGCAGCTCTGTCAATGTGGGTTCCACTAAGGCCGGGCTTGACATGGACGCCGTGAAGCTGATGGGGGAAATTATCTTAAAGACGGCCGAGCGTACCGAGAAAAATGACTCGTTAGGCTGTGCCAAGCTGGTTGTGTTCTGCAATGCGCCGGATGACAACCCGTTTATGGCGGGGGCATTCCACGGCGTGACGGAAGCAGACGCTATCATCAATGTAGGGGTCTCAGGCCCCGGCGTAGTGAAAAAGGCATTGGAACATGTGCGGGGCGCGGACTTTGAAACCTTGTGCGAGACGATCAAGAAGACGGCGTTTAAGATTACGCGTGTCGGCCAATTGGTAGCACAGGAGGCGAGCCGGAGGATGGGAATCCCGTTCGGCATCATAGACCTTTCCTTGGCGCCTACCCCTGCAATCGGCGACTCGGTGGCGGAGATATTGGAGGAAATCGGGCTGGAATATGCTGGCGCGCCAGGGACTACGGCGGCGCTTGCGCTTTTAAACGACCAGGTTAAGAAGGGCGGGATCATGGCATCCTCCTATGTCGGCGGGTTAAGCGGGGCGTTTATCCCGGTCAGCGAGGACCAGGGGATGATTAACGCTGTGGAGGCAGGCGCGCTGACGTTAGAGAAATTAGAGGCTATGACTTGCGTATGTTCCGTAGGGCTTGATATGATCGCCATTCCAGGGGATGTGCCGCCCTCAACAATTTCTGGTATTATCGCGGATGAGATGGCAATTGGCATGATTAACCAGAAGACTACCGCCGTGCGCCTGATACCAGTTATTGGCAAAGGGATTGGGGAGACCGTGGAATTCGGCGGCCTGCTGGGACATGCGCCGGTCATGCCGGTCAACAGGCACAGTTGTGAAGCATTTATCAGCCGTAAAGGCAGGATTCCGGCGCCGGTACACAGCTTTAAAAATTGATGCACTTGTTTATTGGGAAACAGTATGTTATGATAATAATAAAGTATGAGAAAAAGCACCGGAGGTGGAATCTTTGAACGAGAGAGAAGATTACCTGGACAAATTGTTGCGGGGAGTGGAAGGCGAGCCAGAGGGGGCAAGGGATGATGATTTCTTTAGCGAATTTGGAAGTTCAATTCCGGATGATGAAGAAGACGATTTCCTGAAAGCTTTTGAGAAGAGTAAATCCGTACCTAACGGCGAATCGGGTCCCGGGAGCGGTCCAGGCCAGGATTTTGACCTGGATGACATTGATAATATTGTCAGCAATGTCAAAAACGGCACGTTGGACGATTTGGATAACCTGAATGACATTGGCAGCCTGGACGACGGGAAAGATTTGTCGATTGAGGAATCCTTAATGAATTATGACGATGATTTTGGGCTGAATGAGATTGGGGCGGCGTATGCAGATTCTGCTACACAGGAGGAAGGCCCGGAGCCTGATTTTGAGGTAAATACCTTGAATGGGGGCGGGGAGTCCGATTATAATTCAGGGGAAATGAACCAGGAGTTGCTGGATATGCTTTCGGGGATAGAGGAAGACAATACGGCGGATAATTTTGCTTCTATGGATGACGGTTTCATGGGGGAAGGCTTTGTGGACAATTTGTCGGAAGATACGGGCGGCGCAATGGATATGCCGGGTTCGGCTGCTGAGAATGGGGCGGATTCCATGGAGGATTTGGCGCGGCAGTTAGAGAGCTTGGGCATTGAGGATATGGGAGCTTCTGATATTGCAAAAGAGGCCGAGGCTGCAGCCCCAGCCCCAGCTCAGAGGAAGCCGGATAAAAAGGGCAAAAAAGGCGAACAGGCAGCGGGCGGCCAGGATGAAGGGAAGAAAGCCGGCTTTTTCAAGCGTCTTAGCCTGGCGCTGTTCGGCGAGGCAGATAAGGTGATTGACGCCTCTGATGTTGACAGCCTTTC
>CATLBW010000147.1 GCA_949879775.1 uncultured Lachnospiraceae bacterium | reverse complement strand
GCCAGCTCGTCTTTTTTGAGGAGCACCTCTTCCATCTCCCCTGGAGCCATAACCGGGCGTTTCCTATGGACCACGCGCTCATCGTTGAGGTATACGGACACATAACAGCCCTTATACACATCCCCCACACGGAAACGGACGACATGTTTTTCATCCATGCGTTCTGGGCTGATGGTATTCGGGACTGTATAACGGACGCCCTGCGTGACCGTGATGGGTATCTCTTTGGCGTGCGCTTGCTGATGCCTGGCGCCGTTTTTCACATACTCCGCCGCGTGTCTCCCCGCAGCTTTCGCCTCCTCAGAGACAAAATCCACCAAATCATGCACATGCAGCACATTGCCGCAGGCAAAAACGCCCTCAACGTTTGTTTCCAGGCATTCATTCACCAACGGCCCTGAGGTAACCGGGCTTATCTTAACGCCCAGGCTGCGGGAGATTTCATTTTCCGGTATCAGCCCGCAGGATAACAGCAGCGTATCGCAGGCGTAATGTTCTTCTGTGCCCGGGATGGGCCTACGGCCTTCATCCACCTGGGCAAGCGTGACGCCCTCTACACGCTCCTTGCCCTCAATATCCACAACCGTATGGCTCAGTTTGAGGGGAATGCCAAAATCGTCCAGGCACTGCACGATATTACGTTTCAGCCCGCCGGAATATGGCAAGATCTCAGCCACCACTTTAACCTTCGCGCCCTCCAACGTCAGCCTGCGCGCCATGATTAACCCGATATCCCCGGAGCCTAAAATCACTGCCTCACGCCCGGGCATATAGCCTTCCATGTTGACAAGACGCTGCGCCGTCCCGGCGGAATAAATTCCAGCAGGCCGGTAACCGGGAATATTTAAAGCCCCTCTGGGACGCTCCCGGCAGCCCATGGCAAGGACGACGGCCTTTGCCTTTATCTCGAACATCCCCTCCTCACGGTTCATGGCGGTGACAACTTTATCCCCTGAGATATCCATTACCATCGTATTCAATTTATATGCAATCTTTTCTTCCTCCAACTGCTCAATAAACCGGCCCGCATATTCCGGGCCGGTCAGCTCTTCCTTAAATGTGTGCAACCCGAACCCACTGTGTATGCATTGATTTAAAATGCCGCCAAGCTCCTTGTCCCTCTCTAACACCAAAAGCGAGCCTGCGCCGTTCCTTTTTGCCGACACTGCCGCTGCCAGCCCCGCCGGGCCGCCGCCCACGACTACGATATCATAAACCTGCCTTAACATACTCTTTCCTCGCTTCCCGGCTATATTCCGTCTTTGTTGGCCCCTACGATAATTTGGGAATTCCCACCGGATTTTGTAATCTCAGCCAGGCCAACCCCTCGTTCCCTGGCAAGGATTTCCATTGTCCTGGGAGAGCAGAACCCTGCCTGGCAGCGTCCCATACCCGCCCTTGTCCTGCGCTTCACGCCGTCTAAGGATTTCGCCCCCAGCGGACGGTTGATTGCGTCAATAATTTCTCCTTCCGTAATCATTTCGCAGCGGCAGATGATATTTCCATATGCCGGGCGCTCTTTGATCAAGGCTGCACGATCCTCACTGCTTAATGCCATAGGATTTAAAATTCCCTTCCTTGCGCCCACGAAGCCCGGATTTTCTTCAGCGCCCGCAAGGGCGCTGACAATCCCAGCCACCATTTTGCCGATTGCCGGGGCGCTGGTAAGCCCGGGCGATTCAATGCCCGCACAGTCGATAAACCCTTTTGCCCCTTCCACCTCGCCGATACAGAACTCATGCCCATCCTCATGGGCGCGCAGCCCGGCAAAGGAAGTGATGACCTGCCGGGCAGGAAGCCCTTTGACCGTGCGCCCGGCTTTGCCAATCAGCTCATCAATCCCTTCTCGCGTGGTATTGGTCCCCTCTTTGTCCTCAACGTCATTGGCCGTAGGCCCTACCAATGTGTTCCCATGGACAGTCGGGGTAACCAGCACCCCTTTGCCGTATTTGCCAGGAAGCTGGAAAATAGTATGTTTGACAAACCCTTGCGTCGAACGGTCAAGCAGGCAATACTCCCCGCGGCGCGGCGTAATATGCAATTTCTTGCCGCTCACCATATTATGGAATTTGTCCGCATAGACGCCTGCCGCATTTACCACAAATTTTGCCTCAAAATCTCCCTTGCTGGTCCTGACAAGCCAGGCGTCCCCTTTTTTCCCAAGCCCGTTCACTTCTGTGCCAAACTTAAACTCCACGCCATTTTGGGCGGCATTCTCCGCGAAAGCGATGTTCATGCCAAAGGGACATACAATGCCGCCGGTAGGCGCATATAATGCCGCCACCGCTTCATGCGAAATATTTGGCTCTAATCCTACCAATTCATCCCTATTGACAATGCGCAAGCCTTTGACGCCGTTTTCGATACCTCTTTCATACAGCTTTTGCAGGTTGGGCATTTCCTCCTCATGGAGGCATACGACAAGTGAGCCGTTTTGTATAAAAGGAAAATCAAGTTCCTTAGAAAGCTGCTCCATCATCTGGCTCCCCTGCACATTGAGCTTTGCCATCAAAGTGCCGCTTGGGGCGTCAAAGCCTGCGTGTGCGATACCGCTGTTAGCCTTAGAAGTCCCACAGCAGACGTCCTCCTCTTTTTCCACCACGCATATATTGAGCTTATATCTGGAAAGCTCCCGTGCTGAAGCCGTCCCCGATACGCCTGCTCCTATAATGATTACATCATACATGCTATTACTCCTCTTTGGCCCAGCCGTAAGAATATTTCACGGCCTTGTTCCAGCCCTTCACCATCGACTCCCTGGCTTCCTTGGAAATTTGGGGCTTAAAGGCCTGGTCAATCAACCAGTTCTTGACCACGTCTTCCTTGCTCGCCCAATACCCTACTGCAAGGCCGGCTAAGTAAGCCGCTCCCATAGCCGTTGTCTCCACGCAGGAAGGACGGTTCACCGGGGCGTCAATGATGTCCGCCTGTATCTGCATCAAGAAATCGTTGGCGCTCGCCCCTCCGTCAACCTTGAGGGAATTTAACTCAATGCCGGAATCAGCCCTCATTGCCTGCAGCACGTCATTGACCTGATATGCCAAAGATTCCAGCGTCGCGCGGATAATATGGTACTTATTGACGCCTCTGGTAATCCCCACAATCGTACCCCTTGCGTACTGGTCCCAATGAGGGGCGCCCAACCCGGTAAACGCCGGGACCACATAACAGCCGTTCGTGTCCCCAACTTTCTTTGCCATGTATTCTGAATCCGGCGCGCTGTCGATAAGCCTCATCTCATCGCGCAGCCACTGGATAGCTGCCCCTGCCACGAAAATGGAGCCTTCCAACGCATAATAGACTTTACCGTCAATGCCCCAGGCAATCGTCGTAACCAAGCCATTTTGGGAAAATACCGGCTTCTCACCAGTATTCATCAGCATGAAACATCCCGTCCCATATGTATTCTTGGCCTCGCCTGCCGTGAAACAAGTCTGTCCAAACAATGCCGCCTGCTGGTCTCCTGCCGCCCCGCTTACCGGGATCGGCCCCCCAAAGAAAGAAGCGTCCGCCGTCCCATAGATGCAGCTTGACGGTTTTGCCTCTGGGAGCATGCTTGCTGGAATGTCTAATTCCTCTAAGATCTCCTCATCCCATTTCAAGTCATTGATGTTAAATAACATCGTACGGGAAGCATTGGAATAATCGGTGACATGCGCCGCACCCTTTGTCAGCTTCCAGATCAGCCATGTCTCAACCGTGCCAAAGAGCAGCTCGCCTCTTTTTGCCCGCTCTCTCACACCTTCCACGTTGTCCAGAATCCATTTCAGCTTCGTACCGGAAAAATACGCGTCAATCACAAGCCCTGTCTTTTTGCGGAACGTATCTGTAAGCCCTTTCTCCTTTAAGCTGTCACAGTATTCTGACGTCCTTCTGCACTGCCATACAATCGCATGGTACACCGGTTCCCCCGTTTCCTTATCCCATACAATCGTTGTCTCACGCTGGTTGGTAATGCCGATGGCAGCGATATCCTCCGCACAAGCCCCAATCTTTAGCATTGCCTCCACTGCAACCCCCAACTGCGTAGACCAAATCTCGTTCGCATCATGCTCTACCCAGCCCGGCTTCGGAAAATACTGTGTGAATTCTTTCTGTGCAACACTGCACATTTCTCCTTTTTCGTTAAAAAGAATACATCTGTTGCTTGTCGTACCGGCATCCAATGCCATAACATATTTCGCCATAGTAAATCCCTCCTTCGTCCTGCTAAACATCCTCCCGTCCTCTGGCGGGCCTCCTGCAGCCACGGGCCGCTCCCTTTCAACTCCTCTTGGACAAAAGCCCTGCCGCTTAAGCGGCAAGGCCTTTTCTTTGGGGACAATCCTTCCCCCTACTCTTCAATCACATCAATTTCCAGGAAATCAAAGTCTATCTGTTCTACAAAATTATCCTGGTAAAAGCGTGCCTTATCGTGGCGTTTAAATTCTGCCACCGTGGCGTTAAGCCAGATAGGCTTACTCAAATCAAAGTCGTAACAGACCTTATCTAATGCCTGGAATATCTTATGTGTGCGCGTTTCGTCACTGTCATCCGTGATAACAGTGTCGCGCAAAAGATGGTTATCCTGAAAAATTTTAAACCAAATGCGCATAGCTGTTATTCCTCGTTTTTCAAGGGCTTACCTGCCTGCAATGCTTCACCTTCCGGCATAATATCCTCTGCCTGCGGCTCCTCACCTTCTGCTTCTGCATCTTCTGCCTGCAATGCCTCGCTTACCTGCGCCGCATCCTCTGCCTGCGGCACTTCCTTCACATACGCGGGAGCCGATGCACTGACATGCAATGTGCTCTCCCCTGTTTCACTGCCATAGGCACGTATGCCAACATAATAGGCTGTGCCTGCCTTACATTCATAAGAAAAACAGAAATTGTACCCCTCTCCTTCGTCATCATCACAGCTCAGCTCAACTCCATGCCCATCCTTAAGGCATCCATAAGTATCCAGGCCGCCCTGTGAATAGAAATAGTATGTGCCGTCCGCTGAGGGGATAAACTTGTAATATCTGTAAGTTCTGCTATCTCCATTAAGTTCCACAAAGGCCGGCTGGTCCGCCCCTATTCCCTGCGCCTGCACATAGAAGACCTCATAAACTTCCTTCTGCGTTTTATAAGAAAGCGTCAGGCTGCCAACACGTCCGCCTTCTGCGGCAGCC
The DNA here is from genome assembly GCA_949879775.1 of uncultured Lachnospiraceae bacterium. Classification (GTDB taxonomy): domain Bacteria; phylum Bacillota; class Clostridia; order Lachnospirales; family Lachnospiraceae; genus Petralouisia. Next base: position 1,714 of record CATLBW010000147.1, on the reverse strand, counting down.
GCTTCATAAAACTGCTCTACATCATCACCCGCCGACACAACCAAGGCTGGCAAATTCGCATTTTCCCCATATAGGTAGAGCAGGTTCCTGCCGTCATTTTCTTGTAACACCTGGAAATCAAAAATCCCATTACTTTCTACAGGGACGCTAATATCATCCAGGTTCTTGTATTCCTCATAAAATACAGGATAGCGCTTCACTTCCTGCCCGCTTAACAAAATCTTTAGCTGCCATTTGCCATCTTCCAATGCCGCCCGGTATTCCAAAGCCCCCCGCGCTGCAAAGGAAAGCTCGCTGACGCTGCCGTATCCCTCCCGGCCATCGCCCAGGAGGCGCACGGACTCATTCCCCGCCTCATCGGCATAAAGGCTGATATCACGCAACTGCCCTGTATAAGGACCGGATTCGGCGCTATATAAGGTATAGCTTCCATCCATCGGCAAAAGCTGTGTATCCGCCATCTTGCGGTAATCCAGATAGAAGGCCTGCTCCATCCCTTTATACACTGTTTTCAGCAGGTAATTCCAGGCTTCTCCTTCCACAGGCTCCAGGCTGATGGAATCGAAATCCACCAATTCCATCTCATCATCGTCGTTATATGCCGTAACCTTAAATGTCTCGCTTCCATCCAAAGCTTCCTTGGTCCCTGTAAAAGAGTATAACTTATACTGATTATCATCCTCATCATAACACCAGTCAGGATCTGGTTTCGTAAACACCTGGCCGTCGGCCTCAACCGCATCGAGATACAATGTGCGGATTTGCTGCCTGTAGTCCACCCAGTACTCTTTCTCCTGCGTCTGGTAAGTGACGGCCAGCTTCCCAATTCCACGCGTGGAGCCAGCTACAGGCGTAAAAACAGCCAAAACGCCTGCATCGCTTGTGGAAACAGCAAGGTCCCCAAGCTGCGGGTTCTCCCCATAGATGGATAAAACATCATACCGCCCTTCCTCGTCATAGTCAGAGTAAATATCCGTATCCTGGATATAATTGCCTGCATCCTTGATGGACAACCTGCGCACGGCCCGCGAAATATCCCATTCATAATACAGCGGATAACGCCCTATCTCCTCGCCGTCCAAGAGGATAACCACTTCATGGGCGTCCCCTTTGGCAGCAACCTGGTACGTTGCGCCATCATAACTGCCTGTAAGCTTGACGCTGTCCCACGCCGCTAGTTCCCTGCCATACCCAGTCAAACGGATCTGTTTTTCCCCATTCCGCTCAACCAGTCCAACAGAGTAAAAATCCTCTTCCCATTCATCATAGTCATCCCGCTCCATATAGGAGCCTGCCTGCGGCAGCAAATCCATATCGGTATCCTGCGTATATTTCAAGTACAGGATCGTCTGCCTTCCCTTATAGGTAACCGTCACCTTATGTGTAAAGGAATCGCCGGCCTCCTCTGTTACCACATAGCTTTCCGGCTCCACATTGAACGAAAGCCTGACTGCATCCAGCCCATTTACGCCCAATGCCTCCTGATAACCTTCCACATAATAAAGATAATATTCCTCATCTCCTATGTAAACCCAGTCATAGTCTAAGTTCTCAGACCTTCTAAATAAGTTCCCAGGCTCCGCAATGCCCTCTAGGAAAACTTGCCGTATTTGCTGCCTGTACCTCACCAGGTATACCCGGCTTTCCCCTTTATAGGACACGGTCAGCTTCCCAGCAATGCCGTCTTGCGCCGACGGCACATAACTGCCGCTTA
>CATLBW010000146.1 GCA_949879775.1 uncultured Lachnospiraceae bacterium | reverse complement strand
CCCCATTCCTTATTGTTTTAAATGATTCATCCAACATTTGTTCAAAACTCATTTCTGACATTTTTTTGAACCTCCTCAATAATTTTGTTTGGGGTAGATGCCCCTGCGGTAATACCTACGCTATTAATGAACCGTAATTTAGACAAGTCCAAATCCTCGAGTGTCTGTATATAGCAAGTATTTTCACATTCTTTTTTACATATTTCAAATAACTTTTGCGTATTGGAACTGTTCTTCCCGCCGACCACAATCATGGCGTCCACCTCGGCGGCAATTGCCTTTGCCTCAGCCTGCCTTTCCTGCGTCGCATTGCAAATCGTATTTAAAACAGTTATATCATAACCTTTTTTTGAAATAATTTCAACTAGTTCTTGAAATTTCTTGTTGTTAAATGTCGTTTGCGATACTATGCAGACCTTTTTTCCAGGCCTGGCCGCAAACCCTTTGGCCTCTTCAACCGTTGAAATTACAGTAGTTTCAGCGGTATTTTCACTCCATCCTTTGATTCCTTCCACCTCCGGATGGTTTTCGTTGCCAATTATTAGCACATGGCTTCCCTCGCGGCTGTAGCGTTCTACAATCCGGTGGATTTTCTGCACAAAGGGGCAGGTGGCGTCCACATATGGGATATTTTCAGCCTCAAGCAGCTCATAGACCTGCTTGCCTACGCCGTGGGAACGGATAATGACTGTGCCATCGCGGCAGTTTTTAAGCTCCCCTGCCGCCTCCACCACACAGACGCCCTTTTTTTCTAAATCTGCCACCACTTCCTCGTTGTGTATGATGGGGCCAAATGTATAAATCTTCCCATCCTTCCTCGCCACCTGCTCATAAACAGTGTCGACGGCACGCTTTACGCCAAAGCAGAACCCTGCGCTTTTTGCTAAAATCACTTTCATTCTTTCTTATTCCTGACAATCTCTAAAATTTTCGCCACAACCTCTTCTATGGACATATCAGAACTGTCCACAAGCATGGCGTCCCCTGCCTGTTTCAGGGGGGAAATCTCCCTGTTCATATCTCGATAGTCGCGCTGCTTAATGTCTTCGCAGATTTCCTCAAAGCTGCATCCCTCGCCTTTTTCCTGCAACTCTAAGAACCTCCGCTTTGCGCGGGTTTCAACGCTTGCCGTCAGGTAAATTTTCACCTGGGCCCTTGGCAGCACGCAGGTGCCGATATCCCGCCCATCCATGATTAAATCCGCCTTCTGCGCCATCTCACGCTGAAGCTGTGTCAATTTTTCCCGCACCGGGGCATATACGCTGACCGCGGACGTCATTTTGCCTACTTCCTCCGTGCGGATAAACCCATTGACATTCTCGCCGTTCAAAAAAACCTGCTGTTCCCCACCTTCGTTAAGAAGGGTTACGTTAATCTGTCTGCACGATTCGGTTATTGCCGCCTCATCCTCCGCCGCAATCCCCGCACGCAGGAAGTACAAGGCCATTGCACGGTACATCGCACCGGTATCAACATAGATGTAAGACAGCTCCTTTGCCACCCTTTTGGCAATTGTGCTTTTCCCGGCCCCAGCCGGCCCGTCAATCGCGATATTAAATGCCATCTGGCTCCCTCCATTCTGAATTCTTTCAATTATACTGGCACATTATATCAAACGCTGTCCCCGGCAAGATAGCCGGTGGACCAGTCAATCTGCAAATTAAACCCACCTGTGAGCGCATCCAGGTCTAAGACTTCCCCGGCAAAATACAGCCCTTGCACGAGCTTTGACTCCATCGTGGAGGGATTAACCTCCCTGGTACAGACGCCTCCCCGGGTGACGATTGCCTCATCAAAGCCCCGGAAACGCTGCAAAGCCAAAGGGAAATGTTTTATCAGGCGTATAAAATCCATCCGTTCCTTTTTCGTAACCATATTTACCTTGGCTTCCCCTGGGATGCCGCTTAAATTTATGATAACCGGGACCAGCTTTGCAGGGAACAATTTACCAAGGGCATTTTTAAACTGCCGGTTTTGGTTCTCCTCGAAATCCCGCAAAACACGCTTGTCCAACTGTTCTTCCGTCAATGCCGGCTTTAAGTCGATTTCCATCATAAGCGGCATATCATCCATATAATCGTTGACAAGGCTGCTGGCGCTGATTAACAGCGGCCCGCTGACGCCGTAGTGCGTAAACAGCATCTCGCCAAACTCTTCAAACAGAAGCTTTTTGCCCTTGCGGATGCTCACTGTGACATTCTTAAGCGACAGCCCCTGCAAGTCCTTCACCCAGCTTTCTGCCGTCTCAAAAGGCACCAGGGAAGGCCTGCGCTCCGTCAATGTATGCCCCAGCTCCCCGGCAAACCGATAACCGTCCCCGCCAGAGCCGGTGGACGCATAGGAGCAGCCGCCCGTGGCAAGGATGACCTTCTCCGCCCTAAGGACAGTCCCATCCGTAAACCGCACGCCGCAAACGTTCCTGTTCCCACTGCCCACAGTTAAGATATCGGCCACTTTCGCATGTAGCTGTACCCTTACCTGCTCTTGCTGCAAGGTTTTCTGTAAGGTGCGGATAACATCGGAGGAATGGTCAGATTGTGGGAACACACGCCCACCGCGCTCCGTCTTAATCGCCAGCCCATGCCCTTCAAAAAACGCCATTGCCTGCCGGCTGTCGAAAGCGTAGAATGCGCTGTAAAGAAACCTGCTGTTGCGGATGACATTTTTTAGCAAAACCTCCGTCTCACAGTCATTGGTGATATTGCACCTTCCCTTCCCGGTAATATAGAGTTTCTTTCCCAACTTTTCATTCTGCTCTAACAGCGTCACCTGATGCCCATTTGCGGCCGCGCGTATCGCTGCCATCATCCCTGCAGGGCCGCCTCCTATTACAATCGCTTTACTCATACTCTGCTTCTCTTCCTGTCTTACCCTGCGCATACCCCATGCGCACGGAATCCCCAATATAATCTATCTCATCGCTGCCACAGACCTGGTACTCCTCCCAGAGGCGCTCTATCATTTCCAGGTTACGCGCCACTTTCTTCTGCCGTTTCATGCAGATAGCCATAATCAAGGCATTGATTACGCTCAACGGCGCCACCAGGGAGTCCACAATAGATGACATATCGCTCTGCGCAATCAGGTTGCAGGAGGAATACAGGTTCATAGGGGAATGCACGCTGTCTGTGAGCGTAATTACCTTTGCACTGCGGTTATTCGCAAGCTCCATTGCTTTCAAAACACGCATGGAATAGCGCGGGAAGCTAATCCCCACGACCACGTCTTCCCTGCCGACATACATCATCTGCTCAAATAACTCACTGGAACTGTTGGTGTGCACAAGCCTTACATTGTCAAACATCATATTCAGGTAAAATACCAAAAATTCCGCGATAGGAGCACAGCTTCTAATACCGATGACATAGATGTGCTTGGCGTGGAGCATCGTATCCACTGCTAAATCAAAGGCATGCTCGTCTATCATCTCCAATGTCTCCTGAATGCGTTTGGCGTCTGAAGCAAGCACCGTCGAAAGGATTTCCGACTGTGAAATCCTCCCGTAGACATTCTCCATCTGCTGGACAGAATCAAGTTTCCCGCGCACCATCTCCGCTAAGGCCTGCTGGAACTGCGGATAACCCTTATACCCCAACTGCATGGCAAAACGGACAACCGTGGACTCGCTGACGCCTACCGCATCCCCCAGCTTTGCCGCTGTCAGGAACACTGCCCTGTCGTAATTATCTGTAATGTAGGCTGCAATCATCTTCTGTCCCTTGCTCAAAGAGCCGTATCGTTCGTTAATCCGGTTCATCAATTCGTTGGTGCTAGCCATATCCTGTTCCTTTCCTCAACACGTATCGCGCGCATACTATTTCTCTTATAGGAAAGGCACTTTCGCGCGTTAGCGTGACAAAGCCTTCCCTATAAGAAGAAAAAGATACTGCTCAAAGGAACAGTATCTTCTCTTTTCCTAAATCAACTACCCCGCAGCAAGCTGACGGGGTATGCCTAGCTTGTTTTTAGCAAGACCGCCCCAAGGGGCGGGGTATTTGACCCTCGCGGCATTCGTCAAATATCCATGCAAGCATGTCTATTTTCCTCATTGCTCGCGGGAATAAATATTTCTTAGACTGGATATGCTCCATTCTTGGTATCCGCAACCGAAGCGTCCACTTTCGTCTGCTGCGCTTCCCTGTACTTGAAGAACTCTGTTGCAACCTGTGGGAACAACGCATAAGAGAGGACGTCCTCATCCTGCTGCTTCCACTGTTTCATCTCAGCCTCAATCTTATCTAATTCAGGCTCTAAGAGGTCTGCATAACGGCAGGTAATAGCATTCTTCTTCTCATCGCCCAATACCTTATCAATAACTTTTTTGTCAAACGGCTTAACTGTCTGCCCATATTTGCCAAGCAATACGTCCTTCGTCTCCTTCGTAGCAACCTTGTAACGCTCGCCCATCAATACGTTGAACACAGCCTGCGTGCCGACAATCTGGGAAGAAGGCGTAACAAGGGGCGGCTCGCCCAGGTCTTTACGCACACGCGGAATCTCTTCCAACACATCCATATACTTGTCTTCTGCGTTCTGCTCTTTTAACTGAGATACCATGTTGCTCAACATACCGCCCGGAACCTGGTAAAGCAAGGTCTGGATATCCACGCCCAATACCTTGGGATTCATCAGGCCGCTCTTCAACGCTTCTTCCCGCATCGGACGGAAATAGTCTGCAATCTCCTTTAACAGCATCTGGTCAAATCCTGGGTCCATATCCGTCCCGCGGAATGCCTCAGCCATAACTTCCGTTGCCGGCTGGCTGGTACCCAGCGCGAAAGGCGACATAGCGGTATCAATAATATCACAGCCTGCCTCCACTGCTTTCAGATAAGTCATGGAAGCCACGCCGGAGGTATAATGAGTATGTAACTCAATCGGGAGTTTCGTTGCTTTCTTTAAGGATTTCACAAGCTCTTCTGCCTTGTAAGGCGTCAAAAGCCCTGCCATATCCTTGATACAGATGGAGTTCGCGCCCATCGCCTCAATCTTCTTAGCCATATCCGTCCAATACTGCAAAGTATAAGCGTCGCCTAACGTGTAAGAAAGAGCTACCTGCGCATGGCCTTTCTCCTTATTGGTAGCGGTAACTGCCGTCTGTAAATTGCGCAAATCATTCAGGCAGTCAAAAATACGGATAATGTCAATACCGTTGGCAATAGATTTCTGCACAAAATACTCTACCACGTCATCTGCATACGGACGGTAACCTAAGATGTTCTGTCCGCGGAATAACATCTGCAGTTTCGTGTTCTTAAATCCTGCTTTAAGTTTTCTCAAACGCTCCCAGGGATCTTCCTTCAGGAAACGCAAGGATGCGTCAAATGTCGCGCCGCCCCAACACTCTACGGCATTGTAGCCGACTTTGTCCATTTTATCAATAATAGGCAGCATCTGCTCTGTTGTCATACGGGTAGCAATCAGAGACTGATGCGCGTCACGTAATATGGTCTCCGTAATCTTAACGGGTTTTCTCTTCTTTTCTGCCATGATTTCCTCCATTCAAATTTTTCAATTAAAATATGCCATACAAACTCTGTGCAAGCACAAATTTGCATACCCTTTCGTCTGGCTGAATCGTTATGTTAAATTCCAAAGATAGCCATAAACACACCTGCTGCTACAGCCGTTCCGATAACGCCTGCCACATTGGGGCCCATCGCATGCATCAGCAGGAAATTGGTAGGATCTTCTTCCGCCCCAACCTTCTGGGACACACGCGCCGCCATAGGCACCGCGGACACGCCAGCAGATCCAATCAGCGGGTTAATCTTACCGCCGGTAACCTTGCACAGTAATTTACCGAACAAGGTACCTGCAGCCGTACCAAACATAAATGCAACCAGTCCAAGGAATACAATCTTTAAAGTTGTGATATTCAAGAATGCCTCTGCGCTGGTCGTTGCGCCTACGGAAGTTCCCAGCAGGATAACTACAATGTACATCATGGCGTTGGAAGCCGTCTCCGACAACTGGCGTACCACGCCGGATTCACGGAACAGGTTGCCAAGCATCAGCATACCAACCAATGGCGCTGTGGTAGGCAGGATCACACAAACTACAGACGTAACCACGATGGGGAATAAAATCTTCTCCAGCTTTGATACCGGACGTAAGTTCTCCATCTTAATCGCGCGCTCTTTCTTAGAAGTGAAGAGCTTCATAATTGGCGGCTGGATAATCGGCACTAACGCCATATAGGAATATGCCGCCACCGCAATCGGGCCCATAAGCCCGGTCTGCCCCAGCTTTCCAGCAAGGAAAATGGATGTAGGGCCGTCTGCCCCTCCGATAATAGAAACGGCTGCCGCTGCCTTATCGTTAAAGCCAAGCAAAATAGCCAGGAAATATGCGCCAAAAATACCAAACTGCGCTGCCGCACCCAACAGGAAGCTGATGGGGTTCGCAATCAGCGGACCAAAGTCTGTCATCGCCCCAACACCCATGAAAATCAAAGATGGGAGGATGGACCATTCATCCAGAGAATAGAAATAATAAAGTAAACCACCTACGCCATTGCTGGTCTCTTCCGGGGAAGCGATAATATCCGGGTAGATATTAACCAGCAGCATACCAAACGCAATCGGAACCAGTAACAGGGGCTCAAAACCTTTCTTGATTGCCAAAAAAAGAAATACGAACGCAACCAATATCATCACATAGTTGCCCCAGGTCAGGTTGAAAAATGCTGTCTGATGCAGGAGGTTTGATAAAGTTTCTCCTACGTAACTCATATTTTACCTCCAAATAATTAGTTGTTCATAGTTGCCAATAATGCGCCTGCCTCTACAGCCTGTCCTGCGCTCACTTCGATGCTTGCCACGGTTCCATCTTCCGGTGCAACTACAGGCGTCTCCATCTTCATAACTTCCAATACTAAAATTGTATCGCCGCGCTTTACAGCGTCGCCTGCTTTCTTATCAATGCTGAATACTTTACCTGCTGCGCCAGCCTCAATCTTCACGTTCCCAGCGCCGCCTGCTGCAGGTGCCGGAGCTGCCGCCGGGGCTGCTACGGGCGCTGCCGCCCTTACCGGGGCTGCTGCTGCCGGAGCTGCGCCTGCGCCGTTCTCTTCTACAGTAACATCATAAACGTTTCCATTAACAGTAATTGTATAGCTTTTCATCTTCGTTTCCTCCTGAATATTTTATAAGGTATCGGCACGCGCCGCTTTGCGTCACCTGCCAATTCGTCGGAAGACATTCCTCTCGGGTTTCGGCACGCGCCGCTTTGCGTCACCTGCCAATTCGTCGGAAGGCATTCCTAAAATGCTTCGCATTTGCCTTCCTCCTATGCTTCGCATTTGCCTTCC
>CATLBW010000145.1 GCA_949879775.1 uncultured Lachnospiraceae bacterium | reverse complement strand
CACTCCGTTCACAGTAACATTCGCAAATCCATGTAAAATTCGCTTCGCGAATGGGATTTGCTCATACCTGAATCATTTTCTTACGGACTTTGCAGTAAATGCAAAGTCCTGTGTGAACAGTAACAACTGTTACATAAAATTTTATAAAATCCACGAAAACACTTGCCCTTAGGCGTGATTTTGTGTAAAATGGTTTAAGCGCGTAATTTTACGCGGGTAGAATGGGTGTTTTGGGCAGAAAGGGAAACAGGAGGAAAGAATATGTCTATTTTAGCATCAAGTGCCGGAAGTATGTCAGGATTTTCACTTATCTGGATCGTGGTAATGTTGGTGGCTCTTTATTTTATGATGATCCGTCCGCAGCAGAAAGAGACAAAGAGGAAGAACGCCATGCTCTCAGAGCTTGCGGTAGGCGACACGATCCTGACGACAAGTGGATTTTATGGGACAATCATTGATATTACAGAAGATACCATTATTGTAGAGTTTGGGAGCAATAAAAATTGCCGTATCCCCATGCAGAAGTCAGCTATTGCTATGGTAGAGAAGCCGGAAGATGCGGTGGAAAAAGAAAGTAAGTAGGAGTGCTCCGCAACTTGTTGCGGGGCATTTTATCCTCTTATAGGAAAGACCTTGCCACGCTAAAGCGTGAAAGTGTATTCCTATTAAGATAAAAATAGTATGCGCACTTGCACAAGAGGTAGATATTGCTTCGTATTTGTGCTTGCCGCAGCGAACTGCCCAAGCCCCTCATGCATGAGGGCTTTAGGGCTTGTCCGCTTTGTTTTTTAAGAAGGAGGAAATTATGGATTTTAAGGTTGGAGTGATTTCCGGGGACGGAATCGGGCCGGAAATCGTAAGGGAGGCCAAGAAAGTGTTAGATAGGGTAGGGGAAGCGTTCGGGCATTCCTTTGCCTATGATGAAATATTGATGGGCGGCGTTTCCATAGACGCTACGGGGGAGCCGCTGACGGACGGGGCAATTGCGCAGGCCAAAGCAGCGGACGCCGTGTTGATGGGCTCTATTGGCGGGAACACAAGCACGTCCCCCTGGTATAAATTACCGGCAAACCTGCGCCCGGAGGCAGGGCTTTTGAAGCTGCGCAAGTCCTTGAACCTGTTTGCGAACCTGCGCCCGGCTTACCTGTATGGGGAGCTTCGTGAGGCATGCCCGCTCAGGGATGACATTATCGGGGACGGCTTTGACATGATGATTATGCGTGAGCTGACCGGCGGCCTGTATTTCGGTGAGCGGGTGACTGAGGAGCGTGACGGCGTCATGACTGCGGTAGATACGCTGTCTTATAATGAACATGAAATCCGCAGGATTGCTAAGCGGGGGTTTGATATAGCCAGGAAGCGCAGGAAGAAAGTCACAAGCGTGGATAAAGCGAATGTGCTGGATTCCTCACGCCTTTGGCGGAAAGTGGTGGAAGAGGTGGCAAAGGGCTACCCGGAGGTTGCCCTTGAGCATATGCTTGTGGATAACTGTGCGATGCAGTTAGTCAAAGACCCGGGGCAGTTTGACGTGATTTTGACAGAGAATATGTTTGGTGATATATTATCAGATGAAGCCAGCATGGTGACGGGCTCCATTGGGATGCTGTCATCCGCGAGCCTTAACGATACAAAATTTGGCCTTTACGAGCCTAGCGGCGGTTCTGCGCCGGATATTGCGGGCAAGGGCATTGCGAACCCCATTGCCACGATTTTAAGCGCGGCGATGATGCTCCGCTATTCCTTTGACCTAGACCGCGAAGCGGACGCCGTAGAGGAGGCAGTCAGGCAGGTGTTAAAGGAAGGTTACCGTACGGCGGATATTATGCCTCAGGGAGAGGATAAAGCCCAGGTTACCCAGGTGGGGACAGAAAAGATGGGTGATTTGGTTGCCCAGAGGATTTCTCCTGCTTAAAGGGATAAAGGCTGGCGCGAACTCTGGCGGATTCCATCGTCCATGGGTATACTATTAGAAAGCGAGGAACATAACGATGCAGCTTACAGGAGCACAGATTGTTATTGAATGCCTGAAAGAGCAAGGTGTGGATACTGTCTTTGGTTATCCTGGAGGAGCCATTTTAAATGTATATGATGAATTATATAAGCATAGCCATGAAATAAACCATGTGCTGACGTCCCATGAGCAAGGGGCAAGCCATGCAGCGGACGGCTATGCGCGTGCGACAGGGAAAGTCGGCGTATGCTTTGCCACCTCCGGGCCGGGGGCGACGAACCTTGTGACGGGGATTGCCACCGCCTACATGGATTCTGTCCCGATGGTGGCAATTACCTGCAATGTGGGCGTCTCCCTGTTGGGGAAAGACAGTTTTCAGGAAATTGACATTGCAGGGATCACCACACCGATTACAAAGCATAATTTTATTGTGAAGGATGTTACAAAGCTTGCCGGGACAATCCGGCGTGCGTTCCGTATTGCCAAGAAGGGCAGGCCAGGGCCGGTGCTTGTGGATATCCCCAAGGACGTCACTGCCAATAAGGCAGAATTTTACCCTATGGAGGACGGCGCAGAAGAACGGCATGTAACGAAAATTACAGATGAGGCCATAGAGCGTGCCGTGAAGATGATCCGCAAGTCTAAGAAGCCGTATCTGTTTGTTGGCGGCGGGGCAGTTATTTCCGGCGCTAGCCGCGAGCTTTTGGAGTTTGTGGAAAAAGTGCAGGCCCCGGTGGCTGATTCCCTGATGGGAAAGGGAGCTTTTAATGGGAACCATGAGCTTTATACCGGCATGTTGGGGATGCATGGGACGAAGACGTCCAATTATGGAGTAAGCGAATGTGACCTTCTGATTGCGGTAGGTGTGCGTTTCAGTGACCGTGTTACCGGGAATGCCAGGAGATTTGCCAAAAATGCCAAGATACTGCAGTTTGACATTGACCCGGCGGAAATTAATAAAAATATCCTCACGGATGCCCATATCATTGGCGACGCCAAAGAAATCCTGGCACGTCTGAACCAGGAATTGGAGCAGCAGGAGCATCAGGAGTGGATTGCCAAGATTATGGGATATAAGGAGAAATACCCGCTGAGATACGCGGATGCCGGACTGAGCGGCCCCTATATAATAGAAGAGATTTACCGGCAGACAAAGGGCGACGCTATTATGGTAACGGAAGTCGGGCAGCACCAGATGTGGGCGGCGCAGTACTATAAATACAAACAACCCCGCACCCTGATATCTTCCGGCGGTTTAGGGACAATGGGGTATGGGCTTGGCGCAGCGATTGGCGCGCAGATGGCGGCCCCTGGCAGGCAGGTAATCAATATTGCAGGCGACGGTTGTTTCCGCATGAATATGAATGAGGTTGCCACGGCAGTGCGGCAGAAGCTCCCCATCATCCAGGTAGTGGTTAACAACCATGTGCTGGGGATGGTGCGCCAATGGCAGACTTTGTTCTATGAACAGCATTATTCCGCTACGGTGCTCAATGACTGCGTTGACTTTGTGAAGCTGGCGGAGGCAATGGGGGCGACAGCTTACCGTGCCAAGACGCGGGAAGAATTTGCAGAGGCTTTTGCAAAGGCTATGGGCAGCGATATGCCGGTGTTGATTGACTGCATCATCGACAGTGATGATAAGGTATGGCCGATGGTAGCTCCGGGAAACGCCATCAGCGAGGCGTTTGACGAAGGAGATTTATAATATATAAATATATAGAAGGCGATTATCCAATGCCAGGATCTATAAGTATGTAACTTATTTTTTGCCATAAAGAGGCGATAAAGAGGAGGAAAAATATGAGCAGAGTTTATAATTTTTCCGCAGGGCCCGCTGTCCTGCCGGAAGAAGTTTTACGTGAAGCAGCAGAGGAAATGATGGATTACAAAGGGAGCGGCATGTCCGTGATGGAGATGAGCCACCGCTCCAAAGTGTACGATGGGATTATTAAGGAAGCGGAAGCTGATTTGAGGGATTTAATGGATATCCCAGACAATTATAAGGTGCTGTTTTTGCAGGGCGGCGCTTCCCAGCAATTTGCGATGATCCCCATGAACCTGATGAAGAACAAGAAAGCGGCTTATATCGTTACCGGGCAGTGGGCGAAAAAGGCATTCCAGGAAGCAGGCAATTATGGGGAGGCCATAAAAGTGGCTTCTTCCGAAGACGAGACGTTTTCCTATATCCCGGACTGCTCAGACCTTGATATCCCGGAAGATGCAGACTATGTATATATCTGTGAGAATAACACCATTTATGGGACGAAATATAAGGCTTTGCCTAATACGAAAGGGCATACGCTGGTAGCGGACGTGTCTTCCTGCTTCCTGTCCGAGCCGGTGGATGTGTCAAAATACGGCATCATCTATGGCGGCGTGCAGAAGAATATTGGACCGGCAGGCGTAGTGATTGTCATCATCCGTGAAGATTTGATTACGGAGGACACATTGCCGGGGACGCCGACCATGCTCAAGTATAAGACCCATGCGGATGCAGATTCCCTCTATAACACGCCGCCTGCTTATGGAATCTATGTCTGCGGCAAAGTATTCAAATGGCTTAAGAAGATGGGCGGCCTTACGGTTATGAAAGAGCGTAACGAAGAGAAGGCGAAGATTTTGTATGATTTCCTGGATGGGAGCAAGATGTTCAAGGGGACCGTGCGCAAAGAGGACCGCTCTTTGATGAATGTGCCTTTCGTTACCGGAGATAAAGAGCTTGACGCCAAGTTTGTAAAAGAAGCGGAGGCGGCAGGGTTTGTGAACCTCAAAGGACATAGGACAGTTGGCGGCATGCGCGCCAGCATTTACAATGCGATGCCTAAGGAAGGCGTTGAGAAACTTGTAGCGTTTATGAAGAAATTTGAGGAGGAAAATTAAAATGTTTCAATATAATTGCTTAAACCCCATCGCCAATGTAGGGTTGGATTTGTTTGGCGAAAATTACACGAAGACAGACGATATCAATGATGCGCAGGCAGTGCTGGTAAGAAGCGCGGCCATGCATGACATGGAGCTCCCGGAAGGCCTGGAGGCTGTTGCCAGGGCTGGCGCCGGGGTCAATAATATCCCTTTGGAGAAATGTGCAGACCAGGGGATTGTAGTGTTTAACACGCCAGGGGCCAATGCCAACGGCGTGAAAGAGCTGGTGTTTGCGGGAATGTTCCTGGCGTCACGCGATATTATCGGCGGCATCAACTGGGTGCTCGAGAATAAAGACAATGAGAATGTCGGCAAGGACGCGGAGAAAGCGAAGAAAGCATTTGCAGGCTGTGAGATTTCCGGCAAGAAATTAGGGATCATCGGCCTTGGGGCAATCGGCGTCAGGGTAGCGAACTCTGCGACAAAGCTTGGCATGGAGGTGTATGGCTACGACCCATTTATCTCTGTCAATGCGGCATGGAACTTGTCAAGGTATGTAAAGCATATCAGCAATGTGGAAGACATTTACCGCGAATGTGATTATATCACCATCCATGTGCCGCTGCTTGACAATACCAGGAAGATGCTCAATAAAGAAGCGTTTGACCTTATGAAAGACGGTGTGGTAGTCCTTAATTTCGCGAGGGACCTTCTGGTGGACGAGGAAGCCGTCTTAGAGGCTATCAAAGCTGGGAAAGTTAAGAAGTATGTTTCTGATTTTGCCAACAGCACGACAGCAGGGCAGGAGGGCTGCATTGTAATCCCGCACCTGGGGGCTTCCACGGCAGAATCTGAGGACAACTGTGCGCAGATGGCGGTCCAGGAAGTGAAGGATTACCTGGAAAACGGCAATATCCGTAATTCCGTTAATTATCCGAATTGTGATATGGGCGTATGTTCCACTGCTGGACGTGTGGCAGTGCTCCACAAGAATGTAAAAGGCCTTATCGGCAAGTATACGGCTGTGATGGGCAACAATAATATCAATATTTCCGATATGACCAACAAGAGCCGCGGGGACTATGCGTACTCCCTGTTGGATATTGACTCTCCGGTTACGGATGCAGCCGTAGAGCAGTTAAAGGGAATTGAAGGGGTATTGAAAGTAAGGGTGATCAAATAGGGTCAAAAAAAGGGGCTGTTGCAACAGCCCCTTTTTGGCTTATAGGAAAGTTCTTGTCACGCTAACGCATGAAAGCGTCTTTCCTATAAGTTAAAAATAATTATGCGCACTCGCACAAGAGGAAAATAGACATGCCTGCATAAATATTTGGGCATTAATATTTATTGTTGTAGTGCTGCAGGACAATGGAGAGCGTACGGTATTCCTCCATTGTTTTCTGGTATACATTAAAAGCCGTGGAGCAGGCTGACTGCGTTTTGTCGATAATATGGTCAAACGAGGCTTCCAATGTATTTAAGATGGCTCGGTCCATATTGGATACCCGGTACTTCTCCCGCAGGAAAGCAAGGAGCCTTGGATGGTGGTGGTAAGAAACATTCATCTCCATGGACAAAGAGTTGCTCATGAGGTATGAAAGGGCCACAACCTCCGCGGCGGAGGCAGGGGAGAATGTAATCGGCTGGCCGTATGTCCAACATTTCAGCAGGAGGAATGATTCCTCTATCAGGACCAAAATCTTCTCATCTATGTTCCCAGAAAGGATTTGCCTGGTTGCGTCCAGCACAGGGCTGTCATAAAGCGCCCTCAGGTAGTTGTCATAATCCTCAATGCTGCCAAGGGGGGCGGACAGGGAAACCTTGCCAATGTTATGGAGCAGGGCAGCGAATTTGACAGACTCACAGGCAGCAGCAGGCATATGTAATGCATCGGCAATGTTTTTGCTAAGCTGCACCGCATAGTCGGTATGCAGCGCGGTATATTCGCTGCGGAAATCAAGGGAAAAAGTGAGCATCCGCAGATATTTGTAGGTCTTTTCCGGCATGAGGTTAGAGCGCTGGAAAATATAATCTTGGATTTCTTCCTGGTATGCCGATGATTTCATATTTTCCAAAATATGGTGCTTTTCCTGTGTGTTCCAAAACCAGTGGATGTCGGCGGGATAGAAAATGCGCCCGCTGTACTGCTCCAGGAAAGCATGCAGGTCTTCCTCCATATTCTGCACGCAGAATATGTCAATCCTATCAGCAAGATAAATTAATTTGGCAATGTCACGGTGATAATTGCTAATGGGAACCGAATAGTATTGCGCGTTGCAGTGATGGTGGTACAAAACAACATCAGCATACTGCGACAAGGGGGAAAAATTCTTGAACAGAAGATAACCGAACACAGAATGCTCCATGGAATCATCGGTATCAAAGCTCAGCATGGAATCAATCTCACAGTCTTTGTATGCGCCAATGTCGTGAAGAAGCCCCAGCATGAAAATATCGTGTTTTTCCTGCGGGGTGTACCGCTTGGTTTCTTCCAGCATTTTCA
>CATLBW010000144.1 GCA_949879775.1 uncultured Lachnospiraceae bacterium | reverse complement strand
TTGGCATGTCCCAAATGTGTCTGTGACCGCAACATTAGCCTATGTGGGAAGCCAGGCATCCTGCTTTTGTCATTTTTTCCATAGCATACCCTATGTTGCCGGTACTAACTTAATGACATTGGTTCACTCCGTTCACAGTAACATTCGCAAACCCATGTAAAATTCGCTTCGCTAATGGGATTTGCTCACACCTGAATCATTTTCTTACGGACTTTGCAGTAAATGCAAAGTCCTGTGTGAACAGTAACCTGAACTGTTACACTACAAATTTTACACGGTTCATTTTGGCTGAGGGGACGCCTGGCGCTTCGGCCGGACTGACGTATATTCATAAGGCGTTGCCTGGTACACATAATAATTCAGCCAATTCGTATACAGCGTGTTGGCATGGGCGCGCCACTGCAGCCTAGGACGGGTATTGCAGTCATGATCCACATAATAATTACGCGGCATCTTTATATCCAGGCCCTTCTCCTTATCACGCATGTATTCCGTATGTAGGGTAACCCTGTCATATTCAGGATGCCCCATCACAAAAACCTTCTTGCCCGTCATATCCATCAGCAGGAACACCCCAGCTTCCGGGGACTCCGCAAGGATTGTCAATTCCGGTATTTTCTCAATATCCTCCCTGCGCACCTCCGTATACCTGGAATGGGGCGCAAGGAAATAGTCGTCAAACCCGCGCACCAGGGGAATCTTGCGGTTGCTGACCTCATGTTCAAACAGCCCAAACATTTTCTCCCCCAGCATATATTTGGGAATCTTATAATGGTGGTAAAGCGCTGCCTGCGCCCCCCAGCAAAGATGCATAGTGGAAGTCACATTTGTCTTCGTCCACTCGCAGATGCGCTCAAACTCCTGCCAGTAATCCACCTCTTCATATTCCATCTGTTCTACCGGGGCCCCGGTAATGATAAAACCGTCAAATTTCCTGTCCTCAATTTCATCAAACGTGTTGTAAAACTTGTTCAGGTGGCTGCTGGATGTGTTGCGCGATTCATGGCTGCTCACCACCACAAACGTCACATCTACCTGCAAAGGCGTATTGGAAAGCTCACGCAAAATCTGTAACTCCGTGTCCTCTTTCAAAGGCATCAAATTTAAAATGCCCACCTCTATAGGCCGGATATCCTGGTGCATTGCCCGGTTCTCATCCATGGTAAACACATTTTCCCTCTCAAGCTTTTCCCTTGCAGGCAGCCCGCTTTGAACTTTAATTGGCATAATCCATTCCTTCTTTCTACAGAAATATCTATTGATACACAACCGGTGAAACCTGACGTTCCGTATAAACAAAACCTTGTCATCCCTCTGTGCGCATATCCAGCATGCGAAGCAGCTCTTCTTCCGATATCACACGGACCCCAAGCTCCTGCGCTTTTACAAGCTTGCTGCCTGCGCTCTCACCCGCCAGGACCATGGAGGTCTTCTTAGAGACAGAGCCTGACACTTTGCCGCCCTGCGCTTCAATCAAAGCAGCCGCTTCCTTTCGCCCAAGCGTGGGCAAAGTCCCTGTTATCACAAACGTCATATCCTGGAACTTGCTGCCCGTCGGCTGCTGCTTAGACTGCATATTGACGCCATATGCTTTCATCCGCTCGATAATTTTTTTATTTTCTTCCTTGGCAAAAAAGTCCAAAATACACCCGGCGCTCACCTCACCGATATCATTGACGTTTTGCAAGGCCTCATCATCGGCCTTTATCAGCGCGTCAATCGTGCCAAATTCCCTGAGTATCGCCTTAGCGGCTGCCTTCCCCACATTAGGAATGCCAAATCCCGTCAGGAGGCGTGCCGCATCATTGTCCTTTGACTTCTCAATAGCGTCCAATAATTTATCGGTATTTTTCTCTTTCCCAATTATTCCCTGCGCAATCAGCTCCTCGCGATATTCCCGCAGCGCATAAATATCCGCTATATCTTTCAGATAGCCAAGCCGCACCAGCTCTTCCACATATACGCTCCCGAAGCCTTTGATATCCATAGCGTCCCTGCCCACGAAATTGATAATATGGCGTTCCCGCTGCGCCGGGCAGTTCGGCGACGTGCATTTGATATCCGCCGTGTCTTTCTCCCTCTGCGCCTTTGCGCCGCACACAGGGCATACTTGCGGCAGACGGTAAGGCGTCGTCCCTTCCGGGCGTTTGTCTTTTAAAACCTTTCGGATTTTAGGAATAATCTCCCCCGATTTATAGACCTGTATCCTGTCGCCGATACGGATGTCCAGCTCATCAATAAAATCCTGGTTGTGCAGTGTCGCGCGCGATACGCTGGTGCCGCACAGGCGTACCGGCTCAAAAATAGCTGTAGGCGTGATACGCCCGGTTCGCCCAACAGACAGCTCAATGTCCAGAAGCGTCGTCTCTTTCTCTTCCGGCGGGTACTTGTATGCCACAGCCCAGCGCGGGACCTTTGAGGTAGCCCCCAACTTCTCCCTGTCGGCCAGGGAGTTGAGCTTTACGACCGCCCCGTCGATATCATACCCCAGGCTCCCCCGGCTATCGCCGATGGCGCAAATCGCCTCCCAGACCTCTTCTTTGGACCGGCAGACACGGTAGCCTTCAATCACGGGTATCTTATTCCTTTGCAAGTATTCATACCCTTGCGTATGCGTCTTAATTTCCATCCCCCGGATCTGCTGGATATTGAACACGAACATGGAAAGCCCCCGCTCCTTCGTGACCTTGCTGTCGAGCTGGCGAAGCGTCCCGGCGGCGCAGTTCCTAGGGTTGGCAAATGGCTTTTTCCCATTTAACTCCTGCATCTTATTCACCCGTTCAAAATCCGCATCCTTCATATATACTTCCCCGCGGATTTCCAAATAGTCAACAGGCTCTTTTAATTTCTTTTTGACATCCGGGATAACCTTGGCGTTGACCGTCACATCCTCGCCAAAATTAATCCCGTCCCCGCGCGTCAAAGCAAGCGCCAACGCCCCCTGTTCATAACGCAGAGCCATTGACAGCCCGTCAATTTTATATTCCACGACAAATTCCGGCTCATCCAACTGCCTTTGCATTTCTTCCACAAACGCTTCCACTTCTTCCTTGGAAAATACATCCTGGAGGCTCAGCATGGGGACATTATGCTGCACCAATACGCCGGCCTTACGCTTTGCCTCACCCCCCACCTTCTGCGTGGGGGAGTCCGCCGTGACAAGCTCTGGGAATTCCTGCTCCAGTTTCTTTAGCTCCTGCATTTTCATGTCATATTCATAATCACTGATTTGTGGGTTATCCTGATTGTAATATCGATCAATATGGTATTCCAGCTCGCTCCTAAGCGCATTTACCCTGGATTCAGCCTGTTTTTTGTCCATAACCTGTCCTTTCCAACGTCTGTCCATTCTGTGCCGGCCCGCTCCACAACCATTGAAAGATGGCCTTTCCTTACTGCCATTTAGGGATAACCGTCTCATTGGAAGAATCCTTAATCTGGCCCTGCAATTCCCGCCATTCTTCCTGCGTGACCTTCCGGTATGCGCCCTCCTTTAAATCCCCCAGCTTAATGTTCATAATACGCACTCGCTTTAAATCTACCACACGATACTGAAACGTCTCGCACATCCTGCGGATCTGCCGGTTCATGCCCTGTGTTAAAATAATGCGGAACACCCGCCTGCCCACTTTTTCCACGCGGCAGGGCCTGGTCGTCGCCTCCAGCGCCTCCAGATACACGCCCTTTGCCATTCCCTTGAGGAAATGCTCTGTTATTTCACGGTCCACCCTGACGATGTATTCCTTCTCATGGTAATTTCCGCTGCGCATAATCTTATTTACCAGCTCTCCCTGGTTTGTCATCAGAAGCAGCCCATGGGACGTCTTATCCAACCGCCCAATGGGGTAAATGCGTTTCGGGTAATTAATAAAATCCACGATGTTGTCTTTTTCACGCTTTTCAGACGTGCATACAATACCTGCCGGCTTATTTACGGCAAGCAAAACCACCTCATCTTCCCGGGAAACCTTTTTGCTGCCATACATAACGACGTCCCCCGGAGACACGCGGTCGCCCATCCTGGCAACCTTGCCATTGATTGTCACCCTGCCAGCTTCAACCTGGCGGTCCGCCTCCCTGCGAGAACAAACCCCAGCTTCGCTTAAATATTTATTAATCCTCACAGATCCTTCCATCCTTACCCCCACCTTCTGCATGCAGCACAGCCATTCACTACGCACCGCAAACAAATCACTACAGAAACCGTTTCAGCCTTTCAATATTTTCTTCTTCGAAATCCATCAATTCCTCAGCAAGCTCGTTGGCATAACTGCCGCTGGCTTTATTATTGTGTTTTGTCTTTATAAGCTCCGTGATTCCCTTGGCATTGCCCTGAATCATCATGTCAGCCACATGGTTGGTGCTGATATTCATCAATGTATTGGCCTGGATGGCGCCCCACAGCATTGCCTTTTGCATACCGGAATCTTTCGATACCAACCCATGCTCCCATAGCCCCGCCTCTGCTTTCCGCTCAAAATCACGGAAGCGGTTCCTTTCAGCGGTCAGCTCATAGGCAAACTCCTGGTTATAAACTTTCCCCAACAATGCGTCTATCGCCTTGACCGCCATCGAGGCGTTTTTCCTGGTTTCTTTTAATACGTTGATTTCTTCATAATTACGCATAGTTCCCTCCTAATGTTTTTACCATTAGGTTGAAACAATTTACCATGTTTTATACTGGCAGGCGTCCCATAAATCATTGTTTTTCACGGTAGGGCATCCTTGCAGGCTCCCTGCAAGCCCAAAAAGGAATTGCCTGTGCAGGCAATTCCTTTTTATCACAGTAAAGTAACCCGGATTAGTTATTGAGCAGCAAATCTGTCCTGATATACCCGGTAGTCCCATTCCACTCTACCTTCGTCCAGCCTTCCGCATAGCTCAGGACAATGGTTATGCTGTCGCCGACCGCTGTTGTCCCTACAAGCTCAGACGACTCATCCATAGACTTACGCACATTGTAGCCATCGTTCGCTGTCAAAACGGTTCCCTCTGGCACGTAATTCAATCCTGATCCGCCTCCGTCATCAGAGCTGCCATCGTCCGCATTGCCATCATCTGCGTTCCCGTCATCAGAGCTGCCATCGTCTGCATTGCCGTCGTCTGCGCTGCCATCGTCCGCATTGCCGTCGTCTGCGCTGCCATCGTCCGCATTGCCGTCGTCCGCGCTGCTATCGTCTGCATTCGCGTCATCTGCTTCCTGCGGCTTTTCTTCCTCAGCAGGAGGCGTATAAGTCTCTTTCCAATTGGCAATGGCATCTACCATCTCATTTAACTTCTTCTGTAAATCCTCATTCGCTGCGACCTTCTTATCATACTCAGACTGCACATCCTCTTGAAGCTTCTTTACAACGTCGCCATTCTCAAATTCCTCGATCAGTTTTATGACTTTCTTTTTCGTCTTCTGCTCCTTTAACTCACGGTTGAAGGAACTATACAGGTTGTTAATATACAACCCTCCCTTTTTATCCGTCTGCACATAAAAGATATTCATTCCCGGAAGCGTCTCGTCCACTCCCGCCAATTTCATCTGGTAGACAGCAGCCACGATATGGGAACCCTCCTTGACGCCGTCCGCGACAGTACAGGAGACATTGCCATAGCTTTCCACATGCTCGTTCATCATCTTAATATAGTCTTTCTCCATATCAGAAAGCTTTTGGGCAATCCCGGAGAGCTTGTCTAAATCCCCTGACGCATAAGAGTTATAATAAGTGGAAATCAGCTCTGTAATTTCCGGGTTGGCGTCCGCCTCTTCTTCCTGGTTATCCGTTTGCCCATCCTCGCCGTCTGCAAGGTCGCCTGCCGTATCGTTATCCTGATTTCCCTGCTCTTCCTGCTCTGTTGCGGCTTTCTGCTCAGGCTTGTCCTTACCGCCTGCATTATTCACTCCCATAACTGCCAGGACTATAATAAGGGCCACCAACAATACCCCGCCTGAAATATATTTTACATTCTTCTTGCAAAAACTTACTATCTTATCTATGTCAAGCCCATTTCCTGACCCATTCTCCATATTAGCCATCTTTTCTCCTTTATCTAACCATGCCCCCCTGCGTTCCTATCAGGGGACTGCATCTCTATAGTGCAAAACTTCCTGCCACATTTCTGCTGGCAGGGAAGTCGTTTTAATAGTGTCAATACACCCAGAGGGAATCGAACCCCCAGCCCCAGAACCGGAATCTGGTGTTTTATCCGTTAAACTATGGGTGCATGTTGTATTTTTTGAACGTAGGTTATTATAGCACACTTTTTTTCAAAAATCAAAACAAATTTTATGTAAATTCAATTTTTTCTGAATCTCCCTGGCAACCTCCCCGGGAGACAGGCAATCTGTCGCTATTACAACCTCCCCAGCCGCCTGGTAGCTGGGAATCCTCTTGGCTAAAAGCCCCTGTATATACGGTACATTCATGTTCCCATTCAAAACAGGGCGCCCATCCTCCCCCTGCACCCGCAACAAAATAGTCTCCGGCTCCGCTGTCAAAAGCACGACTACGCCGTTTTCCTGCATCAGCCTTACATTCTCCTGCCGCAATGCCATGCCCCCGCCGCAGGATATGATTTTGTGCTTTTCTTCCTGGAACCCCCTTAAAAGCTCCGTCTCCATATCCCGAAAAGCCTCTTCCCCGCAGGAGGCAAAGATCTCCGCTATGCTTCTCCCCTGCTGGCGCGCAATATGCGCGTCCGTATCTATCTCTTCATACCCCAGCAATTCCGATAAGCTGTGGGACACTGTCGTTTTGCCTGTCCCCATAAACCCAATTAAATATATATTGCTTTTCAACATTCCTTATCCCAAGCTTTCCGATATTTTATCTAAAATCCCTCTGACGTCCGCTAAAGGCATCTGCCCTGGCGCAGACGCTTTCCCTACGCTGGCAAAAGTCATGCAGGAGCCAAACACCTGCCCGCTGACACGGGAGATAGCTCCCAGCCCGCCCATCGCCATAGTCACCAAAGGGTAATGCGGGCTCTCCTCCTTCACCCTTGCCGTTGCCTCCAATAACCTGAGCACATCCAAGGGGTCGCGCGGCATCACCGCCAGCTTGCCGATATCCGCCCCCGCCTGCTGCATCTGCAATAAATCCTGCTGCATCTTTTCTGTGCCAGGCGTATGGGAAAAATAATGCTTAGAGCCGACGACGCACTGCCCCATGCCATGGAGCCTGCGGATAACCGCGGACGGGTCGGATACTTCCGATACCTCTACATCAAGTATGTCCGCCTTGCCGCTCTTTGCGACTGCTGCAAGCATGTCAAGGTACATTTCCTTGGAAATCTCCTTTTCCCCTCCCTGGGGCCTGCTGCGGAACGTACATAATAAAATGGCATCCCCGCAAATTCCCTGTAACCTGCGCAGCGCCTCT
>CATLBW010000143.1 GCA_949879775.1 uncultured Lachnospiraceae bacterium | reverse complement strand
TAGGATATTCTATAAACAGGAAATTCCTCTTGTCCGCGGAAAGAAAGTCAAATTCTTTTGCCGAAAGCAGCCTGATACACTCCACGCCCAGCCGCTCTGCGTCAGAACAAAACTGCTCCCAGACGTATGGGTTGGATATCAAACCTGCCATCAGCACAGATTCCGGCTCTTTTATCACAATGCTTGGGGTATCATCAACAATTTTCTGTGGGAGCACAAAACAAAATTTGCTCCCTTTCCCATATTCACTTTCCACCCAGATATTTCCGCTCATCAGCTTCAAAAGGCTCCGGCAGATCGCAAGGCCCAGCCCTGTGCCTTCTATATTGCGGTTCCTCTTGCTGTCCACCTGCTGGAAGGACTGGAATAATTTACCAATATCCCCCTTTTTGATCCCGACCCCGGTATCCTCAACCGTAATGTCCAGCTCTACCTGATCCTCCGTCACCTTGAAATAATTAATTCGTAAGATAATCCTGCCCTGCTGCGTAAATTTCACCGCATTATTAGCGAGGTTTAAAAGAATCTGCTTAATCCTCAGGCTATCCCCCCACAATTCGTTGGGCAAATCCGGCACAATGTCCACAACCAGCTCCACATCTTTTTCCTTAAGCCTTGACATCACTATATTCACCACATCATACAACATGGACATCAATTCATATTCCGTCTCAATGATATCCATTTTCCCGGACTCAATTTTAGAGAAATCCAGGATGTCGTTGATAATCGTAAGCAGAGATTTACCAGCATCCTTAATCTGGTTGATATAATTCTTTGCCGCCGGGGGCAATTCTTCCCTGAGGGCCATTTCAGCCATGCCAATGACTGCATTCATCGGCGTCCTGATTTCATGGCTCATATTGGCAAGAAAATCCGATTTCATATGGGAAGACCGCTCAAGCTCGATATTCGCCTGATAAACAAGATATTTATTATATGCCATATCAGACAGGACGTCTGCTATCATATGCAGGAACTTTGCACCTTTGTCGATCGCCTTCCTGTCTAAAATATTCACTGTGGCCGCCGCTTCCAGATACTCCTGTCCATCTACGCCGATTTCCTCTGCAATCTGCTTTACCTGTTCCGGGTCAGGAGCCTCGGTAAGGACCTGGCCGCCGATAAAACAGCCCACCATCTTGTCTGCCGCCATAATCGGGGCAGCAAAATCCATAAGCCCTGCATGGCAGAAATAAATAACAGACTCCCCCCGCTCCAACGCCAGGCTCGCCCCCTGGCTGTCACATTGTTTACAACGCTCACAGCCAATCGCAGAGCCTCTTGTATAGCGCATGCAAAAATCAGAAAAATTACTGCCCTCCGTTACCGCCGTGCCATCCGTCTCCGTTGTGAGCGCCGCCATTCCCGTTATATTTGCAAAACCATCCTGTACCTTCTGCAAAATTTCCCGGTCAATCAGATCTGTCAGTTTCAATTCTCCATAATCTATCTTCATGAGCCATTTCCCCCTTCCAGCTCTAGGCGCCGACGGATATACGGCTATTTGCCTTGTGTGATGATACCCATGACCAAAAAAATCCGCCATAAATACCGCCCCAGCCTCAACTTATATGCTGGGCAATCACTTCCAGCAGCTTATCATGGTCAACCGGCTTCAAAAGATAACCCTGCGGCTTTAAGACAAGCGCCTCCTGGATTTTCTTACGCTCTGTCACCCCGGTTAAAAAAATGACCGGTATATCCTTCGTCGCTTCATTAGCGCGCAATTTCTCCAAAACCTCCGTGCCGTTTTCCTGCGGCATCAAATAATCCAACAAGATCAAATCTGTCGTCCTTCTCTCCAGGAACTTCAATGCCACCCTGCCACTGACAGCCGTAGCCACATCATACTTGTCATGCAGATGTTCTTTGATAACTTTCAGCATCATTACATTATCATCCACCACGAGAATATGTTTTTTGCGCGGTATCGGCTCTATGCCGCCAAGCTCCTGTCCTCCCATGCCGGTTTGCCCCATTACAGCCGAATCAGCCCCGCTTGCAGGATAACCTTCTTCATCATCCTGCCCTGGCCCATGGTGCTCATCCAAAAACTGAAGAAGCTTCTCCTGGATAGAAGTCGCAGAGAGAGGCCTATGTAAAACCAGGCTCGCAACGCCCACTGCAATCCGCTTAAACTCGTCACAGTCATCCTTTGAACCAAGGATGACGCAGGGAATGTTAGCACGCATAAGCCTGGAATTAATGCTTAACATCTGCACGATATTATCCCGTGATTCATTGTATAGGCAATATACGAAAACATGCGGCGCAAAATAATCCAGGTGCCCCACAATATCTTCGTAACGCGTTGAGGTACTGAGAACCATAAAATTGTCTGAAGTATGCTCAAAAAAAGCTGTAATTGCAGACTCATTCTTCCCTGTCACCAGAACCTTGTATCTCATAACAATCCTCCTTGCAGTCATTACTTTTTGTCTAATCTATATTACTATAATTATATCATTGATTTTTGCCGAAAGCAATGATATAATGCTCAGTGGATTATAATGAAGAGGAGGGTGCGTTGTATTGAAAACCTGGCAAATTGTTTTTATTGTGATTCTAGTCATCCTTGTGGCAGCGATTGTTGCACTTTACATATTTGGCAAGAAAACACAGAAGAAGAGAGACGAACAGGCAGCCCAGATTGCTGCTGCCGCACAGACCATTTCCATGCTTATTATTGACAAGAAACATATGAAGCTAAAGGACGCCGGGCTTCCTGCCGCTATCATTGAGCAGACGCCCAAGCTGATGCGCCGTTCTAAAATGCCCATTGTGAAAGCAAAAGTCGGCCCAAGAATTATGACTTTCATCTGTGAGGATTCCATTTTTGATTCGATTCCCACAAAAAAAGAAGTAAAAGCCGTTGTCAGCGGCCTCTACATCACGAAAGTAAAAGGCCTGCGCGGCTCCATAGAACATGCCCCCAAGAACAAATCGAAATTCTGGCAGAAATTTGACCAGCTTAAACAACAAAAGGGCTTAAAATAGCCCTATGTCCATGCATCCGTGCAGGTGTTTGCGTGGTTATTTCCTTAAGGCATCTATGGGCATATTGCTCGCAATAACGGCAGCCACATCCGGCGTATTTTCGCTGCGATGTGGTTTTTTATCTTATAGGGTTAGGGTGTCACCCTTCCTGCTTTGGCGGTGCGCACCCCCCGCCTCTGCGTGCCCGGTACTCCTTTGGCGTTACCCCAGCCTGCCTTGTAAAGTCCCTGGAGAAATGCTGGGGATTATCCCTGTAGCCAACCTTAGACGCCACTTGTTTTATTTTCATAGGGGAATTTTCCAGATATTCTTTCGCACGTTCCATACGATACCAAAGCAAGTATGAAGAAAAGGATTTCCCTGTATGCTCCCGGAACAGTTTCCCAAAGCCGCTGTAACTGACTGCCATTTTACGCGCCATCTCTGAAGCGCTCAGCTTCTCCCCCACATGCTGGCTGATATACTGTACCACGTCTTCTATGCCGAACACTGCTTTCTTTTCCACATACCCTGCATTTTGCCCCTGACCAGCGGCGTCATTTTCGATGGCTGCTTTCTCAGCAAGCCTCCGCACACAATTTTCAAATTCTGAAAATGCCAGGGGTTTTAAGATATAATCCCATGCGCCCATCGTAAACGCATTCCTCACATACTCAAAATCGTCATAGGCGCTAAGGACTAAAATTGCACAGCCTGGGTTATGCTTATGGATTTCTGACACCAGGATTAAGCCTGAGCCTCCCGGCATATTTATGTCGGTAACCACAAAATCCGGCTCCTCCCGGTAATAGATTTCCTGCGCCGCTGTCACGGACTGCGCGGTAAACACCTGATATGCCCAGGGATGGTCCATACGCCCAAAATCCGCCTTAATGCTCTCACAGATTATTTGCTCATCATCAACAATCAATACTTTCATCTTTCCTATCCTTTTTATTTTTGATATACTTTACTACAACGTATATTAAGTAACCTTCACAAAGGAGACACAGCTTATGAAAACACGCTCTTTCTGGGATTCCATCTATACAAGGTTTTTACTCCAACTCCTGTTTTTGGCTTTCATCCCCATCGTCCTAATCATCAGCATCTTTTTCTATATAAACCAGCAGCACAATGCCGACACCAGGTATGAGCTTAACAGGCGCGTGACCGGCTCCATCATTGCCAACATCAATAACAACAGGGAATTTACCACCAGGACCACCCAATCACTGCTTTCAAGCAGCGAACTGACTGCCTTTTTAAACAACAGCTATTCCATGGAAAGGGATTATGGCAATTATATCTCCTCCATCCAGAACTACCTTCAGGCCACCATCAACGCAGACCCCCGCTCTGATATTTACATTTACATGGACAACCCCACCATCCCTATGGGCATGGATGTATTTTACCACTTGTCCGACATCTCCGGGGAAACGCCTATCGCCGAATTTTTAGAAAACGGGAATACGGAGCAATGGTTTTGTGAATCGGACTTTGCCGGTATCTTTAACCCTTATTTGTTTTCTACAGAAAAATGCTTTGTCTATATGCGCAAAGCTTATGACTTCCGCAAGAATTTCCTCGGCCTGATTGTCTTCTCCATCCCCGAGAAATACTTTCTCTCCTTTGAAAATGAAAGCAACGAGACTGTCATCTCTTCCGGGAATAACCGTATCATCAACCTCAGCGGCAAAAACCTATCAGGCGATGCCTTAACCAAAATCCAGGCAAACTTTAGGCCACAGACACAAATGGACGGTTTCCTCATCACTTTAAGCCGCCCAGAAAACTTCCCGGTATCCATCATCACCGTAACCAAAAACTCCAACATCAGGCAGCTTACCGGCGTCTTCCTGCTCATCCTGGGGTTATTTGCATTAGTCTCCATACTCCTCTGCCTGCGCAGCCTGCGCCAGCTTGATTTCCAGATGAACCAATGCCTTACCGCTATGGACGCGTCTATCAGCAACAATTATAAGACGCAGGTCCCGGTCAGCGGCAACAATGAAATTTCCCATATCTGCCGCCGCATTAACCTCCTGCTCACGCAGGCGGCGGAGTTATCCAGGCAAAATATCCTCAAGGAAACCTCCAATAAAGAAAGCCGCCTGATTGCCTTACAGCACCAGATTAACCCCCATTTTATTTACAATACCATGGAAGTTTTCTCCTCCAAAATGAAACTGTACGGGCATTATGAGGAATCCGACTGCCTGGTGGCCTTTGCCAACATCTTCCGCTATAACATTTCCACCAACGACGCGCTGGTGGAAATCGGCGTGGAATTAGGACAGCTCCACAACTATCTGCGCATCCAAAAGCTGCGCTACCCGAAGCTTACCTTCCACAGCGATATCCCAAAAGAACTGATGGCTGCGCTGCTGCCTAAATTCACGCTCCAGCCCATCATTGAAAATGCCATTTCCCACGGCATAAAAGACAGCAGCCAGGCACTGTCCGTCACCGTCTCAATCAGGAAAAAAGATGGACGCCTGCTGTTTCGCATGGAGGATAACGGCGCGGGCATGGCTCCTGAAAAATTAATGGAGTTAAACCGTGCGCTTAATTCTATGGGATGCTCGCCAAATATTATTTCCGATGGGCATTCCGTTGGCCTTAAGAATGTAAATGCGCGCCTGGCGTTGTACTTTGGAAGGGAAAGCTGCCTGACCCTATGCGGCGCTCCCGGAACGGGCACATGCGTAAGCTTTGCGATTCCCTACCGGTTGCAGGGATAACTAATTTTACGATAATTTTTTAACGCTCAGTATCTGCCATCCTTTGCTTCGCCGCCTGGTAGCGCCGCCCCTCATAGGCCTCTAGCTCTTTTAAGCCCATTTCCTCCATCTGGCTTATGGTTTCCTGGTATTTCTGCGTACAACTCCCTAAGGAATCGCTGGTAAGGATATCAATCTCTGCACTGTTGTAATAACTTTCCAGCTTTTCTTTTAGCATCTGCATCTCATTATCGCTGGCAACAAAAGCAGCGGCATCCACCGCTTTGCTGTCATAAATCCTGCAGCCCTTATACTGTTTCCTGAAATCCTCCCGCTCAGACGGCGGCTGATATTTCTGTACAATCGTCCAATCCACAAAAAACTCCAGGTTAAGATAATACTTTTCCGCTGCCTGCCCATAATTCTCCTCAAATTCCTTTTTTACGGAATCCCTCATTACATATTTACCGTCCACAATATCATACGTCCCCGTGCCGATGGAAGGCGCCGCGTCCAAAGTCGCCTCCTCTTTCGTCATGTACGAAATAAACTCTGCAATCTCTTTTTTGCGCTGCGTGCCTGCATGGACCATAGTAACTGTCCAGCCGCCGGAAGAGACGGACTTGAGGTTTGGCATGCTGCCCGCATCGCCCCGTACCTGCCCGACATATGCCATCTGCGCATCCCTGTCATTGCTATATAAAATGTCCTTTGCCTCCTGCACATTGGAATAGCCGGTGCAAAAGAAAATCCTCCCGGACTGTACTTGTTTCCTCCTCTGGCTGAGGCTCTCCGTAAATTCTTCGGGCAGCATCAGGCCTTCCCTGTATAGCTGGCTGCCGAACTGCAGCGCTTCCAACCACTCCGGCTGACGGTATTTCGACAGGTAATTCCCCTGCCCGTCCTCCACCTTCATGCCAAACTGTTCCGCTATATTCCTTGTCCACCAACCGGCATAAGGGATGACCGCCTGACCCTTGTAAGTCAGCCCTTTTGCCGCCCGTAAAGCTTTTAGCAGCCCTTCTTTTGTCCGCAAATCCTCCGCGGACGTCCCTGTCTTTGCTAAAAGGTCGCTGCGCACATAATTATTATTATGCGTCCCCAGGTATCCGCCATATTGCGGGTTGGTCCGCTCCGGCCCGTAATAATAGCTGGCGATGGAATACCAATTCCCGTCTTCATTGCGATACCACTCTTTCATGGAATCGGGGATATTGGCGTCCGGCGCATACTGCTCAAACAACGGCTCTAA
The DNA here is from genome assembly GCA_949879775.1 of uncultured Lachnospiraceae bacterium. Lineage (GTDB taxonomy): Bacteria > Bacillota > Clostridia > Lachnospirales > Lachnospiraceae > Petralouisia. Next base: position 450 of record CATLBW010000143.1, on the reverse strand, counting down.
CGGCTCCGCCATCCCCGCTTCCTCAATCAGCATTTGTTCCGCCGTCCCCGCTTCCACAGTAATCAGGTCAGGCAGGGAATCCGTGGCAATCAGGGCGTCCAAATCTGTCAGGTCACCCGATTTTATTTCCAGGTTTACGCCTGTATTCTTGAGGATTTTCTCATCTGCGACATTTTTTTGGGGATTCCAGGTCTTGGCATATCCCTCCTCTGCCACAAACCAGGTAAGCGTGACGGGTTTTCTCCCCTCATCTGGAAAATCTTCTGTCACTATGCAGCCCCCTCTTGCGAAAACAGGCAGCACACATAAAAGCAGCGCCACAAAAGCTGACTGTATTATTTTTTTCATGCCCTCGCCTCCCAGATATAAGACAACAAAGTGGGCAAGCCCACTTCCGCTCCTCTCCCCCTCATTTTTGAGGGGATTGCACACTTTCACGCGTTAGCGTGA
>CATLBW010000142.1 GCA_949879775.1 uncultured Lachnospiraceae bacterium | reverse complement strand
CGCTTTCCGCCTCATCTACTATGTCTTGCCATGTTGTGTTTTGACTTATCATGCGGTATATTGTGCCCCAATCTGGAAGTCCGCCAATGTTGCGGTCGTCAATGAACATGTCAAACTACTTAACCTTCACGCGCTTCGCCTTGCTGTAAGCCCCGTAGATTTTCGTTTTCCCAGACTGCTTAGAAGGCTGGATGCGGAAATAATACGTCTTTTTGCTTTTTAATTTGGAAATAGCCTTCTTTTTTGCCTTCGCACTCTTGACCCATACGGTGCGCGCAGATTTGAACTTTGCATTCGTCGCATACTGGATGCGGTAACCGCTGGCTTTGGACGCCGCTTTCCATGTAAGCTCAGCCTTCTTGGCAGACTTGCTCTTAACTGTGGACAAAGATATCTTTTTAGGCGCTATCTTTATCGTGACAGTCTTTGTCTGTTTTTTATAAGACGCTGTCTCGGAAGCAGTAACCTTAATCTTGGCAATGCCTGTGTTCTTAACCGTTACCTTGCCGGTTTTGGCATTAACAGAAGCAACCTTGGGGGCGCTCGACGTATAGCTCAGCCTGCCATTCCCTTTTTTCAGCTTTGCATTCACAGAAAACGGCTTATCGCCATACGTTTTATGAAACGTATCCTTTACGGATATTGCCTGCGTGCCTTTCACCGTCACCTCCTGGCTCTCTTTTAATGTATCTATGGCATAAATTTCAGCGACCTGGTCGTCCGAAAGGGCTGCATCATAAATTGCCACATCATCAAACTTCGCTTCCCGCACGTCTTCCGCCCCGTCATACAGGCCGGAACCAATGTACGCATTGGCAGCCTTCTGGATACAGCCTGTAAGGGATGCGTCAAAACATGTGCGTAAATCCTCGGAAATGGCGTCTGATATTTTGCCATCCACATATAGCCGGATACCGCCTGTGTCTACCGCATACGCAATATGATGCCATTCATTGCGGTTAAGCGCATACCCCCCGGTCTTTGCCTCTTTGTCCGTGCTGACTGCCGCGCTCAGGCTGGCGCTGATGCGAGTCATTGGAGGAACAATCTCGTTGCCGCCGTTGTCAGCTTCAAACAGCGCGCTCTGCCCTGACGCCCCCGCCCCGATATTCACCCACATGCCGACAGTAAAACCATCTGTGACCGAAGAAAATACGTTCGCAGGCAGGCGCAGGTAGTTCGCACGCTGCGCATTCGGCTCATTCCGCAAAAACAGGACTTTGCCGCGTTTACTGTCTGTGGCAAGCGACGCTGTCCCGGCAAGTGTCGCTTTATCAGCCTTTGCAGAATGCTTTACCGGAGAAATACTGCCAGCAGAAGCCCCTTTTTCAAAATTAAACCCATAAATTAAAGCATCTTTTAATGATTTGCGCGCAGTAACCCTGCTCCCCCAAAGGCAGGTATTGTCATCGCCGATAGCTGAAAATGTCATTGTTTTCGACGATGCGCTGTCCTCACTGTATTGTTTAAAGAGGATGCCTTTGTAAGTCGTATCACCCATCTTTAATGTGATATAGTCATAATCCTTGCCGGGGCCAGTGGATTTTTGCCACGTCCCTGACACAGCCCCGCCTACCATGCCATTTGCATACAGGACTGCCCTCTGGGAATAAATCATATCCCCATTTGTCGCCGTACCGTGGTTAATCAGGTCATAACTCCCCACCACTTCACTGTCGCTGTAATGCCCAATTTTTTCCCCACGGTATTCATAAACTGCCGTCACCGGCCACTGGTCTTCATTCAGGTACTGCTGGCGCACACGTACCTGATGCCCTTCATGCTGGTTCCCCGGCACGTCAAAACGCTGATGGTAGAACAGGTAACGCTGCCCATCGTCGTCAATCAGCGCAGAATTATGCCCGGCGGCACGATACCCCGGCTGATTTTGGAACTGATAATTGCCAATAAGCTTAATGCCATAGCGGTCATTGTTCCTCCCGCTGTCCTTAGCGTTGTTCCCGGCAGCATCCGTATAAGGGCCATAAACATCCTTAGAGCGGAACAGGCGCATGTTGTAACCGCCGCCGGAAAGAAGCCCTCCATAAGTCTCGTACATATAATAGTAATCGCTCTCTTTATCATAGAGGATATAAGACCCCTCCCCGGACTGATGGTTGCCCCCGGCAATATGGGTGCCGAAATAACGGTCAATAAAATTGCCGGATACCCTTTCCGTCCCGTCCACACCCGGATATTTCACAGCTCCAGTAGATTTGTCCAGCTCATGGATAAAAATCCCACCCGACCAGGAGCCGTAACTCATATACATCTTACCGTCCTTGCTAAAAAATATCGTAGGGTCGATGGCATTGGGCGCATACTTTTCATTCCAGCCGCCGCTTGAGGTAAACCATTTATCACTGATGCCGCTAAGCGTACCGTCCGCTATCAGTTCCTTAAGGTTCAGGTAATCGTTGTCCCATTTCGTATTCCTTTCACTCTTGCCTCCATTATTCCCATTATCCACAGCCCCCGTCTTCGTAAAACCGGAGTAAATAATTGTGTCCACATGCTGATAAGGCCCCTGCGGCGTCTTGGACACCGCATAGCCGATGCAGGAACGACGCCAGGTGGAAGACGTGCTGTAATAGAGCATATAAGCCCCCTTGCTGAAATCCTCCCACACATAGTCAGGATTATAGACAGCGTCCGGCGCCCAGAACCCTAAACCGCCATTCTTGCAATCCCCGTCATCATATCCCGCCCAGGCAAAGGATTCTGCAAAATTCGCCAAAACATCCCCATAGACCGAATCATTCTTCCAACTACCCTCAGGCCTCCAATTCCAGTCTGGGTTAATTTGTGTCCAATCCATCAAATTTGTGGATTTCGCGTCCGCGAGATGCGTGCCAAACAAATAATAGACGCCGTCTGCCTTCAAAATTGATGGATCGTGGACCATCACACGCGACACTTTGGGCGGCTCGTCCGCAGCCTTCGCAAAATCAGCAGGGATGGACGTAATGCACATGGCTGCCGCCAGCAGGGCAGCGCCCAGCTTCTTAAAAAAGTTTGTCCTCATAAAAACCCTCCGTTCATAAACAATACATCAGTTGTTAAAATTTTACCATACCTCAGCGCATAGGGCAACAAAATCAAACCCCTGTTATTTCCCAAAAATTTCTTTTGCGCGTTTCATGTTGTCTATAATGGGAACCTGGAAGGGACAGCGTTTCTCGCAAGCCCCGCACTGGATACATTCCCCTGCATGGCGCTCTAACAATTCATAATGCTCCCGCACCGTCTCCGGTATCTCTTTTTGCGCAACGGCAAGGTTTAAAAACTTTGTGACAGAAGCTACGTCGATTTTCTGCGGGCATGGCGCACAATGGCTGCAATACATACAGTGCCCCTGCCAGCTAATATTGGGAAACGCCGCAAACGCAGACGCATAATCTTTCTCCTCTTCCGATGCGTCTTCATAGGACAGGCATTCCGCAAACTGCTCCAGCGAATGGGCTCCTGCCAAAACGGTCGCCACCGCAGGCCGCGTCAAGGCATAATGCAGGCATTGGCATACCGTCAGCGCCTTTCTTGCCGGAGAAAGCTTCTCGTCCAGCAGGTCGCCGCCCCCAAACGCTTTCATCACAGTAATCCCTACGCCCTGCCGCTGGCATGTCTCGTACAATTCCTGCCGTAACGGCTCCATATTTACCAGAGGGTTTTTATATTTCTCCACATTCCAAAGCTCATTGACGTCCTCATCCGCAGGCTGTAAATCATAGCAGGGATTCACGCTGAACATCAATACTTCTATGTACCCGGATGCCACCGCCGCAAGCGCAACCTCCGGGTTATGGCTGCTAAGCCCTATATGGCGAATACGCCCTTGCTCCTTTAACCCCAACACATACTGCAATACCCCTCCTTTGCAGATTGTCTCCCAATCGCCCATAGAATCACAGTAATGGATCATGCCCACGTCAATGTAATCCGTCTGCAGAAGCCGCAGCATCTCCTCAAACCCCTCCTGTACCTCAGCCAGGATGCGGCTCCGTTTATACTGCCCTTCCTGCCAGACAGAGCAGATATGCCCTTGTACGATGAATTTCTCCCTGCGCCCAAGCAGCGCTTCCCCCACTGCCGCGCGCACTTTGGGGTCAGAAGCATACAAGTCAAAATAATTTACCCCTGATTTCTCTGCGGCGTCAAATAAACCCTTCGCCATAGAAAAATCATCTTCACTGAACCCCTCGCATCCCATACCGATTTCACTTACCATAAGTTTTGTCGCACCTAATTGCCTGTATTCCATCTCATACCCTCCTGATTTCTTGCCTTAACTTAACCTCTTGTGCGAGTACGCATATTATTTTTTATCTTACTTAGGAAGACACTTTCACGCTTTAGCGTGACAAGAGCTTTCCTAGGTAAGATAAAAAAGGACTTCCTGCCTTAAAGGAAGCCCTATACAATTCGACCTTCAATTATTCATACACCACATGCAATTTACGGTATATCAATTCTTTATGATATCTCTCAACCCAAAATAACATATATTGGTGAAAAAAAGCCGCTTCATAATTAGCGTATTTTACAATGCACTGTCTCCAAAGCATAAGCTATTATACCATATAAAAAAAGACAAGCACCGCCGTAAAACACCGCCTACTTTATAAAAAAAGACAAGCACCGCCGTAAAACACCGCCTACTTTACGGATATTTTACAATACAAAACAAATAAAATCAATATACTTTGTACAAATTTAAAGTAGTTCATATTAATGTCTGGTTAGTCGCTGATAATGGATTCCAGCGTAGGCAGTTCAATAACATAGGGGGGTTGGGGTTAAATGATGTGAAATCTCTTGCAATAGGAGATTTAGCAGTTTCTAAGCGAAAGCGAAAAGACCGAATCGGGTTTTTGTAAATATATCGAGGCCGATTGACAAGACAATAGAAATCAATTATAATTATCGTTATATAACGCTTATTATGAACAGAGGAGGAATCCATAATGCCACCAAGAGCAAAGATTACAAAAGAGATGGTCATTGACGCTGCTTTTGAGGTTGCCCGTGAAGCAGGCGGGGAAAGCATCAATGCAAGGACTGTCGCAAAAAAACTAAACTGTTCCACGCAACCTGTTATGTATCACTTTGCAACGATTGAGGAATTGAAAAAAGCTGCTTATGCAAAAGCAGATGGTTATCATTCTGAATACCTGATGAATATTGAAAGCCTGCAGAAAGGCGTTATGCTTGGAATTGGATTGAATTATATCCGCTTTGCGATTGAAGAGCCGCATTTGTTTCGCTTCCTTTTTCAATCAAACTTTTTTACTGGAACGACTTTGCTTGAAATGATAGATGCCGAAGAACTTATGCCCCTCCTTTTGGCAATGCAAGGAGCTGTCGGAGGAAGTATAGAGCAAATAAAAGAAATCTTTTTAACAATTTTTTTATTTGCTCATGGATATGCGAGTATCATTGCAAACAATTCATTGACATACGATGAGGAACTTATAAAATCCCATTTGAAACGGGCATATAGAGGCGCCATATTGGCAGTACAGGAGGAAATGAAATGAAAAAGTTATATGAGAAAAACGAGCAGGCTTTTGCGATTGTATGGATAGTGGTTTATTGTGTTCTGCAATCTTTCGCAAATCCAATAAATAAAAAAATAGGGATTGAATATTCCGCAAACGCTATTTTTTGTATTTTGCAGACCATTATTCTTTTTACCTTTATCCGGAAAAACAATTTACAGGAACGGTATGGACTTTGTAAATCACCTGTTCCTGCCTGTCGGTTCCTTTACTATGTGCCGCTTTTTCTCTTAGCAACAGGAAATCTATGGAACGGTGTTGCTGTCAATTATTCGCTATCGGAAGCGGTTTGCCGCATTGCGTGTATGCTTTGCGTTGGATTTTTAGAGGAAGTGATTTTCAGGGGTTTCCTGTTTGTAGCGCTCGCGAAAGATAATGTAAAATCTGCAATTATTATATCAAGTGTAACCTTTGGTGTCGGGCATTTGATCAATTTATTTAATGGCAGCGGTATGGACTTGGCAGACAATTTGTGCCAGGTTTGCTTTGCGATTGCGGTAGGTTTCTTGCTTGTAACGATTTTTTATCGTGGCAAAAGCCTGTTCCCCTGCATTATTGTCCATTCTGCTATTAACACTCTTAGTACTTTTTCAAATACTGCAGATATTACCGTGGAAAAGCACCTTATTCATTTATTTGTCCTGATATTTATAACTGTTGCCTATAACTTAACCCTTACAAGAACGCTTCCACAAAATCAATGGGAAAATATAAATGATATGAGGAATAAATGATATGGCAAGCATAATTTCAGAATGGGCGCCTTGCATTCTATGTTTGCCCTAACCCTTTTGACAATTCGGGCAATATACGCTGCTCCTGCCGCCGATGACAGTGCGGACAAGCGTTTCTCCGCAGTGCGGGCAAGGCTCGTCAGCGTGACCGTACACCTGCAAAAAGGGTGTATTGCGATAGTCTTGTCCTCTGGTTTCCAAGTATTCTTCCGTTGTAATATGGTTTTTTGTGGTAAAATATAACAAACGTTCGGGAATCATCTCGGCAAGGCGTTTCCATTCTTCCGCCGTTAAGCTGCCTGCTGGACGGGCAGGGCAAATCTTTGCCCGAAACAAGATTTCATCGGAATAGATATTGCCAATTCCTGCAACCACGCTTTGGTCGAGCAGACATTGTTTTATCGTCTTTTTCCGTTTCCCGAATCTGCTTTGCAGATATTTGGCATCGCACTCAGCAGACAGCGGTTCCAGCCCCAGCTTTTCGATACCGCTGTATGTATCTTCTTCACCGTTTCGTATCAGCCAAAAACGCCCGAAACGGCGGGTATCTGAAAATCGCAATTCCTTTCCGTTACTTAAATGAAAAACGATATGCGTGTGCTTTTCCATTGGATAATGGGACGGCATAACAAGCAAACAGCCTGTCATCCGCAAATGCAGTATGATTCTGCTTTTATTTTTCAAATGAAGCATTAAAAACTTTCCTCGGCGTGACATGGCGGATATTGCCTGTCCTATAACGGCTTCGCAAAATTCAGCATCGGTCGGCTGTGCAATAACCTCCGGGCGGTTGACAGTTATATTTTCGATTGCAAGCCCCTTTATCTGTGGCTCGATTACACTTTTTATTGTTTCTATTTCGGGTAGTTCAGGCATTATTATCACTTCTACGCTCCGCTCCGGTCGGCGCAAAACACGCGTCCCCCGGACGCATTGCGCCCTTTCGTGCTGATTTTTTAATTTCGCTATGATAGAAATAATTAACAATCACAGGTGGAGCGTTAAAAGGACGGCTTATACTGTCATCATTCGTCACATAGCCAAGACCGATTTTGGCAGCATACTCCTTTAGCTCTATGTCGAGAGCTTCCCAATAGCTGCGGCTGCCTTGGTGATAGATTTCCTGATACAGCGGCAGGAGAGCGGGATATTTCTCTTTGATATAATCCATAATGACCGCCT
>CATLBW010000141.1 GCA_949879775.1 uncultured Lachnospiraceae bacterium | reverse complement strand
CATGGAGGAATGAGAGATGAATGCTAACCAATATGTGAATGCAGTAATTAAGAAAATTAAGTGCAGTGGCAAGAAGAAAAAGGAGATTAAGAAACAATTATTGACAGATATTAATATGCGCCGCGAGCAGGGCGAAGGGTTAGAGGAAATCCTTTCCCATATGGGTTCCGTGCAGGAAATCGCCGATAGCTTTAATGAGGATATTTCGCCGCAGGAGCATAAGGCGTACCGCAGGGACAAGGCGCTTAAAATTGCCATCCCTATCGTTGTGGCGCTTGTTCTGCTGGCAGCGGCTATTTACTGGATGCTTCCCAAGGGAAGGGATATTGGGCAGAGTAAATATTTTGAAAAAGCGGAAGTGGAAGCGGCAATGATAGAGACGGTGGAACGGTTAGACGCTGGCGATTATGAATCCTTACAGGCAGACGCCATCCCACAGATGAAGCAGTTTTTGAATGAAGAAGAGATGGCTAAGGTAAGAGGGTCCATATCTGATGACTGGGGTGAGAGGGAACAGTTTGGCGCGGTATACCTGGCAGAGATTATACAGGCAAACCAATGCCTTGCCGTAGGGGAGATTACAGTCACATACGAAAATGTCAGCGTAACCTACCGCCTCAGTTATGATAAAGAAATGCGGCTGGCAGGCTTATATGTGAGGTAAGTGCATATTGCGCCCAGGGCAGGGCCGTGCGGAAGGGGGCTTATTTTATGACGGCGGAAGGCATTATAACGATCGTAATCGTGGCGATTAGCGCAGCGCCAGAGGTTATCCTGGGAATTTTCCAGTACAGGAGCAAGGAGCCGGTTGGTTTCTGGAGCGGCAAGGAACCTCCGAAAAGGGAGGAGGTTACGGATGTAAAGGCTTATAACCAAAAACACGGCATTATGTGGATGGTATATGGCCTTGGGTTTTTTCCATGCTTCGTGCCGATAGTTATCTGGGGTGAAAAATTTGCCCTGGTTACAGTTGCTTTATTTGTAATAGAATGCATTGGCGGCATATTTGTAATGATTGCATACCATAACAAATTGGACGACAGGTATTTAAAAAAGTGACAGGCTGTTATGGTTGGCGCCATGCTTGCAGAGGTAATACTTTTTGAGGCAGACCTTATATCTGCCTCAAAAAGTATTCGTGAATCCGGCTGTCGCCTCCAAGCTCAGGGTGGAAGGCGACGGCAATCTGGCTTTTATACTGCACGCCGACGATGCGCCCTTCCACGGCGGCAAGGGTTTCTACGCCGTCAGATATGCTTTCCACATAAGGCGCCCGTATAAATTCCATGGGGAAAGCACCAACTCCCTGGAAATATCCATTGGCGTAGTGGAAGCTGCCAAGCTGCCTGCCGTAAGCATTGCGCTTTACGGTTACTGGCAGTGTGCCGATATGCACCGTATTTTCGTCGGCAATGTGTTTTGCCAGGAGGATTAACCCGGCGCAGGTGGCAAGCGTAGGAAGCCCATTAGTAATTTTCTCCCGGAGCGCCGGGAGCATAGAAAGCTCCCGTAAAAGTTTCCCCTGCACAGTGCTTTCTCCGCCTGGCAGGATTAATCCGTCAAATTTTTCTTTCAAATCTTCTGCTTTGCGTAGCTGCACAGTCTTTGCGCCCAGTTTCCATAATACTTTTTCGTGCTCTTCAAATGCCCCTTGTACGGCAAGGACGGCTATTCTCATATTTCTGTTCCCTCCTAGTTAAAAAGCCTATTTTCCGCGCTCCGCCATCAGCAGCTCTATTTCCTCGGCATTGATTCCGACCATTGCTTCGCCTAAATCTTCGGACAATTCTGCAATCATGGAGGCGTCCGTATAGTTTGTTACTGCCTTGACAATGGCGCTGGCTCGTTTTTCGGGGTTGCCGGAATTGAAGATGCCGGAGCCGACAAATACGCCCTCTGCGCCAAGCTGCATCATCAGGGCTGCGTCGGCCGGGGTTGCTACGCCGCCTGCTGCAAAATTTACCACGGGAAGTTTTTGGTTATCGTGCACGTATTGTATCAAGTCATAAGGGACGCATAGCCGTTTTGCCTCGTCAAACAGTTCGTCTTCCCGCATGGAAGTGATTTGGGCAATTGCACGGCGCATGATACGCATATGGCGGACAGCCTGCACGATATCGCCGGTTCCTGGCTCGCCTTTTGTGCGGATCATGGAGGCGCCTTCATTGATACGCCGCAGCGCTTCCCCCAAATCTTTGGCGCCGCATACAAAGGGGACGCGGAATTTTGTCTTGTCAATGTGGTAAAGGTCGTCTGCCGGGGAAAGGACTTCGCTCTCATCAATATAGTCAATTTCAATAGCTTCTAATATCTGTGCCTCCACGAAATGCCCAATGCGGCATTTGGCCATCACCGGGATAGAGACGGCGTTTTGGATGCCGCGGATCATCTTGGGGTCGCTCATGCGGGACACGCCGCCTGCTGCGCGGATGTCTGCGGGAATCCGTTCAAGCGCCATGACGGCGCAGGCTCCCGATGCCTCTGCTATTTTAGCCTGCTCCGGCGTAGTGACGTCCATGATAACGCCGCCTTTTAGCATTTGTGCCAATTCTTTGTTTAATTCGTATTGTCTGTTCATAATCATCCTCTTTTCTGCTGCTCGTGGTTTACAAATGGGCTGTTAATACAGTATAATATTTCTGGCTTTATTGAAATAGCCAATTTGAATATAGTCAGCATGGCCAGAAAGGAAGGTTTGTTAATTATGTTGACATATACTTTTACGGATATAGGGTCAGACAGCTTGTACCATCATCTTTATCAATGCATCAGGGACGATATTTTATCAGGGGAGCTTGCCGCTGAATGTAAGCTGCCGTCTAAGCGCAGTTTTGCAAAAAACCTTGGGGTGAGCAACATCACGGTGGAGAATGCCTATGCCCAGCTTCAGGCAGAGGGATATATCTATTCCATACCTAAAAAAGGGTTTTATGTCAGGAAGGTTTCTGACCTTGCGCTGCCTGTGGGCAAATCATCCGCGCATTTGCCGGAGCGGGAAATGAAACATAAAAAATATGTTGCGGATTTTGTGAGCAACCGTATCAATGCTGGGCAATTTCCATTTTCGGTGTGGTCGAAGCTTCTGCGTGAAACGTTGCTGGAGCGGCATGAAGAATTGTTGGAGGCGCCGCCCTGGGGCGGGGTCTTACAGCTTCGCCGCGCCATCAGCCGGCATTTAAAAGAGTTTCGGAATATGGACGTCTCGGCGGAGCAGATTATTATAGGGGCAGGGACGGAATATCTGTACGGACTGCTCATTCAGCTTTTGGGGCGGGATAAAATTTATGCCTTGGAAGACCCCGGCTACCATAAGATAGCCAAAATTTATGAAAATAATGGCGTGGGATGCCGTTTTATCCCGGTGGGTAAGGCCGGCATGGACATAAGCCGTTTGAGGGAGTCGTCATGCCATGTGGCGCATATATCGCCGTCCCATCATTTTCCTACGGGCATAGTTACGCCGATTGGGAAGCGGTATGAGCTTCTTGGCTGGGCGGCCGGGGAAGAGGGGCGTTATATTATTGAGGATGACTATGATTCGGAGTTCCGTCTTGTTGGAAAGCCCATCCCTACGCTGCAAAGCATAGACTGTTCTGAGAGGGTTATTTATATGAACACCTTTAGCAAGACGCTTGCCTCTACGATCCGCATCAGCTATATGGCGCTGCCGCGGCATTTGCTGGAAGAATTTGAGAGGCGGCTTTCGTTTTATTCCTGCACGGTGTCGAACTTTGAGCAGTATACATTGGCGCGGTTTATTGAGGATGGCTATTTTGAGAAACATATCAACCGTATGCGCACGCATTATCGCCGTATCCGTGATGAGCTGGTGCAGGCCATCCGCAAAAGCCCGCTTGCTTCCTGCTGTGAGATTGCAAAGGAAGACGCAGGCCTGCATTTCCTTCTATATATAAATACAGGGCTGCCGGATGATGAATTGCTGCAAAGGGCACAGCGGGCAGGCATACGGCTTTCTGCCTTGGCGCAATACTATTACAGTTCCCCTAAAAGCGCCCCGGACCATACATTTGTTGTCAATTATTCTGGCCTTTCGGGGGCGGAGATCCCCTATGTGGTGGATTTGTTAGCTAAATGTGTGTTTGGGGAAAGCTAAGCGGCATAGCAGAAAAATATGTCTGTTGCCATGTGGTAAAAGTGTAGAAAAACCATAGCAATATATTAATGAGTATTGGTTATATTTCACATATCGTTTTTTCCATTTTTTTGATATAATTCCAAATATAACTAAATTTTATAAAGGAGGAATTATATCTTATGAGGAGAAAAAACTTATGGAAACAGGCAATGGCGTTGACGCTGTCCGCAGCCCTGATTTTCGGAAACAGCGCGCCGGTCTTTGCGGCCGATGGAGATGCAGCCATGAAAGAAGGGACAAGCGCGCAGGCAGATGGGGACGAGGTTGAGAATCCGGATGCCTATAAGAAACTGACCTTTGATTTTGAAGATGGGCAGATGGCTGAGACAGAAGACGGCATCACTTACACGGAGAATGGAATCGTATTTAATAACCAGTGTTACCAGCCGTTAGTTGATGAGGAGGGGAATCCGAATACGACCAATAACCCCAGTAACAGCAAAGGGGCTGAGGTGGTAGACGCTTCGACGATTCCGGAGGCAACGGATGAAGATAAGGCGCATGGCAAGGTGCTGAAGTTTGATAAAGGGATGAACGAGCCGGGGGAATCCGGTATCGATTATATGACGACTGTTGATAATGCGCTTGCCGCTTACGATTATTCCAATGGCGTTACGTTTTCCTTTGATATCCGGCCGGAGGTCCAGGGCGACTGGGATTATCTGTTCGCGTTTGGGCAGTTCCAAAAATTTAACGTTACCGGGACGATTGGTTTTATTGCCGGTTATGAAGAACCATGGACGCCGTTTTTCCCTAACGATGGCTGGGTAGAGGGCAATAATGTGGATTCGAATTATGCATTTTTTGCAGATGAGGCAAATGCGCACAAATGGTATACGTTCACTTATATCTATACCAATGAAGGGATGACGATTTCTATTAATGGCGTGCCGGCAGTAACTTACCGTGACAGCGCAGGTAAAATGGAAACTATATTACAGGAAATGAGCAAGGGGAAGCTCCGTCTTGGGAAAGGTGTTGTAGAGAAGTTAGAAGGCTTTGTCGGCTATATGGATAATGTTTCTATCCAGCCGGTGCACCCGGGAGCGCATGTATATGGTGAGCCTACTGTGAAAACCGAGCCAACTTGTGACGAGGTTGGGACACAGAGCGTGACATGTACCATGTGCGGCGTAATTTCTTTACAGGATATCCCGGCATTGGGCCATGAGTATGGAACCCTCATTCCGGCAAAAGAGGCTACCTGTACCGAACAGGGCAACCTTGCACATTACAAATGCTCAAGGTGCGCAAGTTATTTCATAGACGGGGCTGATGGGAAAGAGCAGGTTGGTCCGAGCGCTATCCGTGTAAATGCAAAAGGGCATAATTATACAGAGACAATCACAAAGGCGACAGCAGAGAAAGATGGCGAGGTTAAGAAGGTCTGCAACGCATGTCCGGAAAGCACTACCGGCCATTCTGTAACAGAGGTAATCGACAAGGTAAGCAGCATCACGTTAGAGAAGACCAGCTACTTATACACAGGCAAGCCGATTACGCCTGCTGCTATTATAAAAGACAGCAAGGGTAAGGAGCTTGAGGCTGCCAATTATACCGTAACTTATTTAAATAATACAAAGGCAGGCACAGCTACTGTAAAGATTGACTTTAAGGGAGATAAGTACGAAGGTTCTGTGACTAGGACTTTCAAGATTACAGAAACCGCAAGCCTTACTTTAAATAAGTCTAAGGTTACCTTATATACAGGAAAGGCGTCTAAGACAGCAAAGGTTACTGCCACAGTCAAGGGAGCTTCTAAGGCTGTGACATGGAAATCAAGCAAGCCTACGGTTGCCAAAGTGGACAAAAAGGGCAACATTACGGCTGTCAAGGCTGGCACGGCTACAATTACGGCTACGGCTAACGGAATCTCTAAGAGCGTTAAGGTTACTGTAAAGAATCCTACCATCACCGTTAAGAATGGCAAGAAAGCGGTTAAGAAGAATACAGTTAGCTTGGGCAGGAATAAGAGCGTGACCTTGACGGTTAGCGTAAGCCCCAAGAAGTCCGGCAGCGCAATCGGCAAGTTATCCAAGAAGGATAAAAAGGTTGCCACTGTGTCCTATAAGAACGGCAAGCTGAAAATTAAAGCTAAAAAGAAAGGCACAGTGAAAGTTAAGGTTACGAGCGGAAAAGCGTCAAAGACCATTACCATCAAAGTGAAATAATGTAAATTGCAAAACATGAATAAGCTGTGCCCGGATGGTTACTCATCTGGGCACAGTTTATTATCTTATAGGAGATACTTTGCCATGCTAACGCGTAAAAGTATCTCCTATAAGATAAACATAGTATGCACACTCGTGCAAGAGAACAATGCCACTGCGAGACTGCCCGCTTTGTTTTTTCGGAATTCGTTGTTGACTTCATTTTCAGGCAGGTCTATAATAGGACTGTTGCTTTCAAAGGCTTTGTGCGAAGGAGGGATAAAATGAACGATAAACAGACAGAGAAAATTGCAGAGAACAAGATGGGGGTCATGCCCATTAATAAGCTGGTATGGAATATGTCTTTCCCAATGATGGTTTCCATGCTTGTGCAGGCGCTATACAATATCGTTGACAGCATTTTTGTGGCGAGGGTGTCAGAAGATGCGTTGACGGCAGTGTCCCTTGCCTTTCCCTTGCAGACGTTTGTGATTGCGGTCGGGGCCGGGACTGGCGTTGGCATCAATGCTATCCTTTCGAAGTCTCTGGGAGAGAAGGATTTTAAGAAAGCGAATGCCACAGCGCTGAACGGTGGCTTTTTGTACATCATGAGTTATCTGGTGTTCCTGGTGTTAGGGTTTGTGGTGGTGAAGCCTTTTTATGTAAGCCAGCTAAAGGGAAGCTCGCCAGAAATATTTGACATGGGCGTGCAGTATTTAAGTATCGTTATGATTTTTTCTTTGGGGATATTTGGGCAATTCTTTTTTGAGAGGCTCCTGACCTCTACCGGGAAGACGGTTTTCAGTATGGTATCGCAGCTTTCAGGGGCCATTACGAATATTATTTTAGACCCGATTCTTATTTTTGGCTTGCTTGGCCTGCCTAAGCTGGGCGTGGCAGGCGCGGCTGTGGCAACAGTTATCGGGCAGTGCGTGGCGGCTGTTGTCGCCTGTGTCTGCAATATGAAGTTTAACCATGAGGTCGATTTGTCGTTAAAGGGCTTCCGTTTGAGCGGGAGGCTGATAGGGAATATCTATATGGTGGGAGTTCCTTCCATTATAATGCAGTCTATTGGCTCTGTGATGACCTACTGTATGAACAAGATCCTGATTGATTTTTCCTCTACGGCAGCGGCGGTCTTTGGCGTATATTTTAAGCTTCAGAGCTTTTTCTTCATGCCGGTGTTCGGGCTGAACAACGGGATAACGCCGATTATTGCCTACAGCTA
>CATLBW010000140.1 GCA_949879775.1 uncultured Lachnospiraceae bacterium | reverse complement strand
CTGATACCTCACATGCTCCGTCCCGTTTGTCTCCGATGCCGGAACCGGAAGCTTCCTTGTGCTGTTGTCCGGGCTGTACACCCAGCTTTCTATCGTTACGCTTCCCTCTCCCTGCGCCTTGGATATGCCAATCGTCACTTCCACGCTCTTCGCCGCCTGGTAATTCGCTGTGGCTCCCATTGACACCTCGACCTTTGCCGTACCTGCTTTCTTTATGGTTATAAGCCCATTACTTCCAACCTCTATGGCTTCCTCCCCGGATATCACTTTATAGCTTAAGCTTCCGTCCCCGGTCTTCGTCATATTCAGCCCAAACGGCTCGTCTCCATATGTTTTCGCGTGGCTTTTCAAACCATTGATTTCTGCTTCCGCCTTGGATATCGTGAAATCTGCCGTCGCCCTTACCTCGCCGTAATTTTCCGTCTCCGGGAAGGTTGCCTGCACCGTGTAATCCCCGGCTTCTGTCGGCTCCTGAGCGGTATACTCTGCGTCGTCTGTTCCTTGCGGCTTATACTGGTATCTTACCCCTTCTGTGCCATTCGTCTTGGACTGCGCGGATGGCAGCTTCCTTGTGCTGTTGTCCGGGCTGTACACCCAGCTTTCTATTGTTACGCTTCCCTCTCCCTGCGCCTTGGATATGGCGATCGTCACTTCCACGCTCTTTGCCGCCTGGTAATTCGCTGTGGCTCCCATTGACACCTCGACCTTTGCCATACCTGCTTTCTTTATGGTTATAAGCCCATCTTCACCAAGCCCTATGGCTTCCTCCCCGGATATCACTTTATAGCTTAAGCTTCCGTCCCCGGTCTTTGTCATATCCAGCACAAACGGCTCGTCTCCATATGTTTTCAAATGGTACTTCAAGCCGTTGATTGCCGCCTCTGCCTTGGATATCGTAAAATCTGCCGTCGCCCTTACCTCGCCGTAATTTTCCGTCTCCGGGAAGATTGCCTGCACCGTGTAGTCCCCGGCATCTGTCGGCTCCTGAGCGGTATACTCTGCGTCATCCGCTCCTTGCGGCTTATACTGATACCTTACATGCTCCGTCCCGTTTGTCTCCGACACCGGGACCGGAAGCTTCCTTGTGCTGTTGTCCGGGCTGTATACCCAATCCTCCTGAGATACCGTCGCCCTGCCCGGCGATTTTGCCACGGAGACAGTAACCGTAATACTCTCTTTTTGGTAATAATCTGTCTGCTCCGCCCAAACACGGATAAGCGCTTTCCCTCTTTTTTGGATCGTGACCTTTCCCTCGCGATCTACGGACACCACGTCTGTCCCCTCAATGACCTCGTACTGTAATTCCCCGTCGCCTTTTTGGGTAACGTCCAGATAAAATGAGGCGTCATCATATTGTTTCTCATAATTGCTGGTTCCGTTGATTTCAGGTGAAAGCCTGCCTACATTGAATTTCTGCGGGTACTCCGTCGTCCCTCCTTGATAATTGAGCGTATCCGTGACCTCGGCAATAATTTCATATGTACCGGGCTTTAAAGCCACGGGGCTAATATCCTTCCATTCCCGGTATTCCTCTTCACTGTCGGCTAAACGGTACTTGTATGTAATTTCGCCGTCTCCCTGATAGCGCAGCAAAACCGGCGTGGGCACGCTGCCCCCATACTGGTAATCGGGCATCTCAACCCAGAAAGCGTTGGAAAACCCAATCTGCCGGACGGTGACTGTCCTCTTGGGCTGCTCTAGGGTATAGTTGGCGCTGTCTTCTCCAGCCAGTTTAAACCCTGTGAAGGTAACCGGCTTATCAACGCCCGCATTGGCGTCTTCCATAAATGCCCGTACGTCCGATATATCCATGAAAACGTCATCGGCGTCATATTTACCCTCTAATACCCAATGCTCCTTATCTGTGACTGCCGTGTCATCCAGCGGGACCTCCCTGCTGCCATTATAATAATAAGGCTGCAACACAATATTGCCTGCCTTGACCTCTTTGGGGACAATCTCCCCATCGCTCAGCGTAAATCCTTCCGGAGCCAGATAATTTCCGGCGTCCTTGCCCGACATTTGGTAAGATACTGTGATAGTTTTGCCTTTGCCAACCTGCTTATTATCATAAGCCGCTGTCGCGTACAGGTTGACTTCATCCCCCTCCACAGCATTTGTGACGGTAACCTCAGGGCTTTGCACATTGGGCCAGCTATCATATACCTTACGCTTTTGTACCTTAACGTCAGCCGCCAGCCTGCGCGGCGTAATTTCAAAATCCTGCATCCAGGTACTATTGTAGTAATGCTCCGTATCTTCCGGTATCAACTTAAGCCCGCATCTGTAACTGCCGGCGTCGGCAGGCGCATCATCCAGCCTTTTCCCATTTTTATCAAAATAATACATATATTCCAGGCCGCCGACGCCTTCATAAACGCCTGCAAGCTCCGGCTTTTTTGCCACGCCATCGTAGGCGAAGCTCTTTGCCATTTCCTCCTGGATCTGCGTTACATCAAGCCGGCTCTTGAGAATCTGGTACTGAAATTCCTTTTCCCCTTCCACATTGGGTCCCTTAGCGACAGCTTTCACATATGCCATGCCAGGCTCTATGCAATTCTTCCCCTCTATAAACAGCAGCTCATAATTGTCCTTCGGCAAAGTATAGCTGCTGTTGGCAATATATGGGTTTTTCGGGAGCGCCGGCTCGCCTGTCCATTGCGGCTGGCCTCCTTCTCCATACAACCCCAATATCGCTGTTGCCAGGTTCAGTTTGCGAATTGTAAAAGTAAATGAATCCTCCACAAGCTCCGCGACTGACGCTAAGCTGTCGTCCAACACCACCTTCACCGTATATTCGCCTGCATTTTCAGGACAGCCCGAAAGGACAGTCCCGTCCTCCGCGGTCCACTGCAGCGTATAAGCGTCCCCTACCAGGTCATTGACCATGCTTCCCTCATACTGCACATAAAAATCAATCCTGGGACGAAGAAACTCATCCGGCTGCGCCATGTCCGGAGTCCACTGCATCGCGCCTACGCGGCTGTGCACCTGAAGCTTTTTTACGGCCTCCCTGGGCATGGGGGCGGCGTCTGTGCCAGACACTACTTGGACAGGTGCGGCATCCCCGTTTGCCGCCTCGGATGGCACGGGGACAACCTCCCCATCCTTTGCACCCGCCCCCAACGTCGGCATGGCTCCCTGGCTGCCAAAAATTGCCGCCGCAACCACGACTGCAAGCAGCCTTTTTAATTTCACCTTCTGTTTCTTTTTCAAAATTCCTATGCTCCTTCCCTTCAAAATAACGCATCATGTAATGCTGCCTTGTCTCCAGGATGCGCATACATCCGTGTTAGACAATTTATTCTATATCTTCTTTGAAGTTTCCAGCAATCTTTCTGGTACAAAATGCATTTTTTAGGGATGAACAATAAAAAAATAAATTGATTCGCGAGCTTTTTTTGTTTATGATAACTACAGGAGGTGGATTTCGAGTGAACATAGCCATTATAGATGACGACGGCTCGGCATGCATGGAATTGAAAAATGTCCTTAAAGCCTGGGCATGCAATAACAGCCTGGAAATGGCGTGCGACATTTTTTTTGATGGCGGCTCTTTCCTATCAGAGCTTGCATGCAAAAAATATGACGTCGTGTTTATGGATATTTATATGGAAGATGAGGACGGCATCCAAATTGCCCTGGAAATGCGCAAGACCGCCCCGGAATGCTGCCTGATTTTCCTCACCTCAAGCGAAGAACATATGATGCAGGCTTTTCCCTGCCATGCGTTTGACTATCTCTTGAAACCGTTAGATGAAAAACGGCTTGCTCAGACGCTTTTTGACCTGTTACGCATTTATCCGGAGAAGCAGCCTTATATCGACCTACCCCTGGGAAAGCAGACAATACCCGTGCTCTATTCCCACCTGCAATATATATCTGCTGATTCCAATTACTGTATTGTGCAGGCACAGGAACCATACCGCTGCCGCATGCCTTTCCATAAATTGGAGGCGCTGATTAACGACGACGAGCGCTTCTGCACGATTAACCGGGGAATCCTTGTGAACCTGGATTATGTAGATTCCATGGAAGATTACATCTGCCGGATGAAAAGCGGCGTCTCCTTCCCCATAAACACCAAGAAAAAATCTGAGCTGAAACAATTACTGATTACTTACCGTTTCAATATACGCAGGAAACAACTGTCAAGGAGGTAGCGCATGGATTATATAGATTATATAGATTATATAGATTATATATACACTGCATTCAGTTATGCCCTGCTCATCCCCGGAGCTATTATGTGCCTGATGCCTGTCAGGAGGCATCTGCGCGTCCCTGCCAAAATGCTCTGCCTGGTTTTATTTCCCTCTCTGGTCCTCTACAGCCTGATCATGCCATTTGTGGAAAAATTAATCCCTGCCATAACCCCGAATACTATGTTTTTGCTAACGATTGCCCTGTGTTTCCCCATTTATTGTATGGTGACAGACCTGGAAAATATCAAGTTATTCTACCTGACCCTGTCCGTTATGACGCTGCTTTCTTTTGGCGGGCTTGCCTACTTTATGGTTTATGCATATATCTTAAATAACCGCATCGACGCCCCCTTTTATGATATTGCAATGGTATTCCAGTGGGGCACGACCCTTTTCCTTATGTGCCTGGTTTTCCTTCCCTTCCTTACGAAAAAATTGGCCTGGATATTGGAGCATTTCCACTCCAAATCTGTGTGGAACATCATATGGTTCGTGCCTGGGCTGATTACGTTTTGCAACTTTTCCATGATTCCTGAGGATGACAAAAACGCTACGATTGGGCGCATTTTTGGACTGTACCTTCTGATTGATTTCACGCTCCTGCTCCTGTTCCTGTTGTTCCAGCAGATGTTCTACCTGATAGCCAAAACTTTAATAGAGAATAGTGAACATGAAAAAAAGGCGCAGCTCCTTAAAATCCAGGCATGCCAATACCAAAACCTGCTCGGCTACATGAATGAGACAAGCAAGCTGCGCCACGATTTCCGGCATACGGCGCATACGCTCCTCTCCCTCGCACAGGAAGGGGACAACGAAAAAATGCTGCAATACCTCATGGAATACAACCAGTCCCTTGACTCCTTCCACCCACACCGTTTTTGCCAACACATAGCCGCCAACGCCATCCTCGCTTATTATGCGGGCATTGCAAAATCCCACGATATCCAGACCAGATGGAAAGTTGAACTGCCCGGGGAACTGCCCATTACCGATGTGGACCTGTGCACAATACTAGGGAACCTTCTGGAAAATGCCATTGACGGCAGTTCAGATGCCACGCCCGCGCAGCGTTTCATTAACCTGTCTGTCGACTTGACGGAAAATGGGGAGCTTTATATTGTCTGCGTGAACAGCTTTGACGGCAATGCCAAAAAATCCGGGCCAACATACCAGAGCACCAAAAAGGGCGGCAATGGGATTGGGCTATTGTCCATCTCAGTTACCGCCGAAAAGTATGCCGGAGTGACCCGCTTTTACCATTCCGATAGAGAATTTAATTCTGAAGTGATGTTAAACCTTGCGCAGGCAAAAACATAGATGACCGGCCTACCACCCAAACGCCCACTGCGGCTTATCCAGCCAGCCTTTGACGGCGGACGCGGCGTTTCCAAACGCGTTGGCGATGTCGTTCCCCCTTTCCTTTAACCAAGGCACGGCATGATCCCAGACCGCATCGGAAATCGCTTCTGTCGCCGTGGCATTAGAATCCCCAGTCACAAGCTTTGCTAACTGGTCCGCGCCCCAGCTCAGCCCTACGGAAACCCCTATACTGGTAAGCCATACGGGAGCGGTGGCAGCCCCGGCTGCCGCTACCGCGCCTGCTACCGCACCTGCGGCAACGGCAATCAGCGCGTCCTTGCCGATATCAATGGCAGATTCCGTGACAAACTCCTGCCAGAAACGGGAACCGGAAGCGCCACCGTGCTCTTCTGAATTCTTAACCCAATTATCCGCCACCGTCAAGGCACCTCCCGCCCATTTGGCGACAACCTTAAATTTATTGGCGACGGCCTCGGCGCCCGTCTTGCTCTTGTCAAAGACATAACCTTCCCATTCTTCCTTGGCAGCGAAAGAAACCGCTTTTTTGAAAGGCTGGTCTTTTAAACCCTTATATTTGCCCAAATCCGGCATCCCAACCAGGCCTTTCCATTTTACGCCCTTGTTCCCAACCATGGACGCCCCTTTGCTGACTAATTTAACGATGTCTTTTATCTTCTTTATGCCGCTTGCATCCTTCCAACCGGCAATAACTAATGGCAGGTTCCCGGCTACGCCAAACTTGCCGATGATTTTCTTCCATAAACCAGCCCAGTCAAACAGGTCTTTCTTCTGACCTCCCTGCCCCTCCCCGGCATGGTCCTGCCCCGGTCCCTTATCGGCGCCGACGCCTGCCCAGGCTGCGCCCACAATCCGCTCTTCCGTATCCCTGTACTTCTCCGCCGCCATCTCCATCGCGCGGTGCATATCGTTCATCCTGGCTTTTTCCATTTCCAATTGCCGCAGGATTTGCTGCATCTGCGCCTTAATCTGGGACATGCTTTTAAGCTTTGCAGACATCGAACGGTTTACCTGCGCAGCGCTTTGATGAATCCTGAAAATCTGCCGCTCTATGTTCTTTTCCTCCTGGACAATATCTGTCCCTGCGCGGAACTTCATTACAATCTGTGCCATGCCATCCCATCCCTCCTTTTAACGGTTTTTATAGAAGGAATCCAGCCTTTCAATGAACGCCTCCCGCTCTTCGTCCTGGAATCCCCTGAAAAACACCTCTTCAATATCGCTGTGGTAAAACAGGAAATTCCCTTCTTTGCCGATGTTCCCCTCCGGATAGATGACTGACAGGTAGTCATATTCCTTCCCATCTTCATTTGTCTGCATAACGCCCGTTATCATGACTTTCTTTTCTCCGCCTTTTAACAATACAACGCTGCCAATCGGCAGCAATTCTTTGATATCCATATTTTTCCTCCCAAATCTAATAGAACTTAATTTGAAACTGCTCTGGCCCCAGCGCAATAATGTCGCCGGATTTCAGCCGCGCCCGCTGCTTTAGGCGCTTCCCGTTCAGATAGGTATAATTCCTAGACTGCAGGTCTTCCAGGCAGACCATCCCCTTTTCCCGCACAATCCTGCAATGCCGGTTCGACACCATACGGTTGTCTGATATGTGCAGGAAGCCTTCTTCCGCCCACGTCCCGCGCCCCAGGTCAAGGCTGTCCGTCAAATTCTTTGTGACTGTGCGCCCACTTGCAAGATTGCAGAAAATAACCTGCGTATAGGGATTTTGCACAACATATCCCTGCACCTGGTCCATGCAAATCGTATCCGGTATCTCGCCGCTCATGCCCCGGAAATATTTATTCTGGTTTTTTCCAATCTGCCCGGTTTCCACATCAATGCCCTGGTTTACAATGACGTCTTTTTGCGTATATTCCCCATTGTCCAGACTGTTTATTTTCCTGATAAAAAACACCGCGGCTAAAAGCCCTGCAGCCAGCACCAGGAAAACTGCCAAGATTATTTTCAACATATAGCTTTCCCCTGCCTGTTATCTTTTGCCCGGCGCAAACACCATGCCGCTTGAGCCTGAAACCGAGCTTCTATTCTCCGCCAACTGCTTTGCGCGCATTTGGGCTTCATAAATTTTCTGCGCAGAACTGCGGACATTCCTTGCAACCGTACGGATATCCTGCGCTGTCCTGCCAATCTGCCCCTGCAAAGCTTCGGCCTTCCTGCGGTAAGCATCTGCGCTTTCCCCCTTCCAGCCCCAGGACAATTCCTGTAAGACATGCTGATAGCTGCCTTGCAGCAGACGTTCCAGTTCAGACGCAAGTTCTTCCAACTG
>CATLBW010000139.1 GCA_949879775.1 uncultured Lachnospiraceae bacterium | reverse complement strand
TTCACTCCGTTCACAGTAACATTCGCAAATCCATGTAAAATTCGCTTCGCGAATGGGATTTGCTCACACCTGAATCATTTTCTTACGGACTTTGCAGTAAATGCAAAGTCCTGTGTGAACAGTAACAATTTCACTTCCAAAAACCGAATCAAACCGTTTGTTTCTTGCAGCTAAGATAAATTTCACTTATAATGATACTAAAAAAGTGGAAAGGAGGGACGCCCCATGCGTTTTGAAGATGAAAAAGACTATATTATGAGAATCATAAAGGAAGCCGTCCGCGTATTATTTTCACTCCTGTTGGGGAAAACATACGTCTCTGTCGAGCAGGAAAGGGAGAACCACTATGAAGTATCCGGCCAGGATTTAAACGGGTTATTGGAAATGATTGACAGCGGGCAAATCAACGAAGCGGAAAATACCCTCTTAGGGAGGATTGATTACCGCAACCGGCAGGAAGTGGCTGCCGCCGCCCTATTTTACCAATATCTGTCTGAGAAAGAGGAACGCTTCTTAAAACAGCATAATTACACCCAAGAGGAGATCCTTGACGGCTTAAAACAGCTTATAAAGAAATCCGGTTATGAAGACTTGATTAACCTTTTTTGATTAATTACAAAGGACAACTATGATACCTACGGCTGTAAAACCTGACGCTTTGCAGAATAACCCCGGGCCAGGCAGCCATTTCCTTCTTATCTGGTACAAAAACTATGCGCCCCGCGAAGCTTAACGGTCGTTCTGTGAACAGCCGTTAACCTTTTGGGGCGCATGGTCCTGTTTTACAGCAGAGGATATTTATCTGTCAGCTCTTTCACCATACCGCGCACTTCCTCGGAAGCCGCTTCTGACTCTTTAATCATCTTGGCAATACATTCTGCAACCTTGTCCATATCCGCTTCGTTAAACCCTCTGGATGTGATTGCCGGCGTCCCAAGACGGATACCGCTTGTCACAAACGGAGATTTCGGGTCATTGGGAATCGTATTCTTGTTGCAGGTAATATTTACGGAATCCAGCAATTTCTCTACCGCTTTTCCCGTCAAATCATAAGGCGTCAAATCCACAAGCATCAGATGGTTGTCCGTTCCCCCGGAAACAATCTTAATGTCCCTGTCCATAAGCCCTTTCGCCAACGCCTGCGCATTCTTGGCAACATTTTGTTGGTATGTCTTAAAGCTATCGTCCAAGGCTTCCTTAAAGCAGACCGCTTTGGCTGCTATCACATGCATCAGGGGGCCGCCCTGGGTTCCCGGAAATACCGCCTTGTTAAAGTTGAACTTGTCCGCCATCTCCTGGCTGGCAAGGATCATGCCGCCCCTAGGCCCGCGCAGCGTCTTATGGGTCGTAGTCGTAACCACATGCGCATAGGGGATGGGGCTTGGATGGAGGCCGGCCGCCACAAGCCCGGCAATGTGCGCCATATCTACCATCAGGTACGCGCCAACTTCATCGGCTATTTCACGGAAACGCTTGAAATCAATCGTCCTTGCATATGCGCTCGCGCCCGCGATAATCATCTTCGGTTTGCAGTCCAAAGCAATTTCCCTTACTTTATCGTAATCAATGAACCCTTCGTCATTGACGCCATAAGGCACAATCTTAAAATAGGTGCCGGAAAAATTCACAGGGCTTCCATGTGTCAGATGGCCGCCGTGGTCTAAATTCATGCCCATCACGGTATCACCCGGCTCTAACATGCAAAACTGCACGGCCATATTCGCCTGCGCGCCAGAATGGGGCTGCACATTGGCATACTCACAGCCGAACAGCTCTTTGGCGCGTTCCATGGCAAGGTTCTCCACGATATCCACGCACTCGCAGCCGCCATAATATCTCTTTGCCGGGTATCCTTCCGCATATTTGTTCGTCATGGGGCTTCCCATTGCCGCCATAACCGCCTTGCTCACCCAGTTTTCCGATGCAATCAGCTCAATATGGCTGTTCTGCCTCTCCATTTCCGCAGTGATGGCGTCCGCCACCTGGGGATCTGCCTTCTTTACTTCATCAAATGAATACATGTCTTTTCCTCTTTTCGTCTTTTTTCTGCGCCAGGGCGTCTTCCCCCGGCTTCTTCCATTGGCTCTGATACAAGACCGAAAACGTCTTCTCATGCCATAATATCCTGTTACATTTTGGATGTCAAGAACAAAATCACCGCTGCCTGTATAAGAAAGATTGCCGGCATACCCACCACAAACTGCCAATGCTTCGTCTTATGCCGGAATGCATACATCCCCAGCCAGCATCCAAGGCTTCCGCCGATAATGCCCACCGCAAACAATGACTTCTCGGCAACCCGCCATTTCTTATGCTTTGCTTTCCACTTATCTGTTCCCATGAGCGCAAACCCCAAAAAATTAACCGCGCACAAATAACAGATAAGGTAATTCCCATACGTCGCCACTCTACTCTTCTCCTAATTTAAGGGCAATGAGGACTCCCAGCAGCAGCGCCACAGCGCCTGTGAGGACGGCAAAAATTGTCACCGTGCCCATGTCGCCCATGAAAAAAATCGCCACCGGGGACGCCACAATCAAGCCGATAATTGCCCAATAAGCATGGTCCGGGAATTTCTCAAAAATAATTTCAATAATCTTGGCAATTGCAAAAATCCCCACAACCACCCCGATACCAAACGGAACTAAAACCTTACACCCATCCAGGATTCCCGGCACATGAAACTGGACCAGGTTATCAATAAAATCATTCACTTCGTTGAGGATCGGGTTATAATAGCCCATGAGCATCAGCATCATGGAACCGCTGACCCCAGGTATCACCATGGTAGCGGACGCCACAATCCCCACCCCAAACAGTTTTACGATATTTACAATGTTAAAGCTCAAGTCTGCGGCAGCGCCCTCCTGCTCGCCCATCATGGCAAGGCCGGCCACTAAGCCAAAAAACAACAGGCAGACCAGGATATGCCCAAGGCGTATGGTTTTGCCTTTCACCTTCTTCGTAATCGCCGGCAGCCCGCCGATAATCAGGCCGATGAACAAAAGGTTCGTCTGTAACGGGACACGGGCAAACATATACTCCAGGATACGCGCCAGCACGACAATCCCCAGCGCCATGCCAAGCACAATCGGCAAAAGCAGCTTCATACTCTTTTTAAATTCTGAGACCAGATGCGTCGCTGCATGGATAATCTTATCGTAAATGCCCATGGACACCGCCATAGTCCCGCCGCTGACCCCGGGAATGATATTTGCCACCCCCATCATCACGCCTTTTAAAATCAATTTAACCATAGATTCTCTCCTATATACTTGTCTAAAAATGCAACCAGGGCTTTCATTTCCTCGTCCGTCCCAATGGAAATCCGCAGATAATTGTCAATGCGCGGCTTTGCAAAATACCTCACATATATCCCCCTTTCCTTTAGGGCTTCAAACAATTTCTTTGCCTGGCATTTCGGATGGCTGGCAAAAATAAAGTTGCTCTTAGAATCCTGGAACACAAACCCCAGCCTGTGAAGCTCTCCCTTCGTCCACTCCCTGGTAGCAACCACTTTGCCAACAGTCTCCTGGAAATATGCTTCATCCCTGACCGCCTCAACGCCCATAGCGATTGTAACGGTATTCATCGTATAGGAATTAAAGGAATACTTTGCATCATTCAGGTATTTGATTAATTTCTCATTCCCAAACGCATAACCAATGCGCATCCCCGCAAGGCTGCGGGACTTGGAAAACGTCTGCACCACCAGCAGGTTGTCATATTGGGAAACCAGCCTGACTGCCGACTCTCCCCCAAAATCAATATATGCCTCATCAATAATCACAATGACATCAGAATTGGCAGCAATGATGCGCTCTAACTCCTGCAAATCCTTCTCCGCGCCGGTCGGCGCATTAGGGTTGGGAATCACAATGCCTCCGCAGGGCTTCAAATAATCCTTTGTAACAATCTCAAATTCCCCATCCAACGGCTGGCATTCGTATGGGATTTGGAAAAGCCCTGCCCATACGTCGTAAAAAGAATATGTGATATCCGGGAATAAAATAGGCTTGTCCCCATTAAAAAAAGTCAAAAAACTCATTGCCAGCACATCGTCTGAACCCACGCCCACAAAGATTTGCTCCTTTGGCATCTGGTAACGCTCAGAAAGCGCCGACACAAGCTCCCCGGCCGCAGGGTCAGGGTATTTGCGCAGCTTTCCGGCATCCATCCCCTGCAAGACGCGTGCCACCCCCGGCGCAGGGGGATAGGGGTTTTCATTCGTATTTAGTTTTATGATACCTGCACGGTCCGGCTGTTCCCCCGGCGTGTAGGGGATTACCTTGCGCACATTCATTTCCCATGCTGGCATAATATCCTCCATTCTCTTATGCTTCCATCATTGGTAAGTTTACGACAAAGCTTTTTGGGCTTTTACAGCCCATATTCTTTCGCCAACTCCTCAAACGCCGGCAGGGAGCGTTCAATCATCTCATAAGACACGCAATAGGCAAGGCGCACATAGCCGGGGCAGGAGAAGGTCGTCCCCCCTACCAGCAGGATATGGTGCTTCTTTGCCGTCTGTACAAATGCTTTCTCGTCTGCATCAGGCGATTTGATAAAGAGGTAAAATGCGCCCTGCGGTTTGGCGCAGGTAAACCCAAGCCCTATCAGTTTATCATAAATCAACTTGCGGTTCCTGTCATAATATGCCACATCCGTAGTCGCGTCAATCGCCTGCGTCAAAGCCTTCTGCATTAGGGACGGCGCATTGACAAAACCCAGAATCCTGTTTGCCACAGACAAGGCGCTGCATGCCTGCTCGCAGCCTTCCATGCTTGGGCTTACGGCAACATAGCCGATGCGCTCCCCCGGGATAGACAGCGACTTGCTGAAGGAATACGTCACAAATGTGTTATCGTAATATTTCGTCAAAAACGGCGCTTGGTTCCCATCGTAAACAAGCTCGCGGTATGGCTCGTCAGACACCATGTAGATTTCATGCCCATACGCTTTTTGCTTTTCATCCATAATCTCTGCGATGACCTGGATTGTCTCCTCTGAGTAGACAACGCCCGTAGGGTTAACCGGGTTGTTTATAATCACGGCTTTTGTCTTTTCTGTAATCTTGCTCCTCAAATCCTCAAAATCTGGCTGGAACGTATCCGTATTGGGCGCAACCTCTTTCAAAACTCCCTGATGGTTCGCCACATAGCCACGGTACTCGCCAAAGTAAGGCGCCAGCGCCAGCACTTCATCCCCGGGGTCTAAAATT
The DNA here is from genome assembly GCA_949879775.1 of uncultured Lachnospiraceae bacterium. Lineage (GTDB taxonomy): Bacteria > Bacillota > Clostridia > Lachnospirales > Lachnospiraceae > Petralouisia. Next base: position 2,706 of record CATLBW010000139.1, on the reverse strand, counting down.
GTCTTAAATACAATATTCAAGGCTCCTGCCGCACCAACTGTCATCGTGATATGCTTGCCCTCAAAATCCGTGCCAAACCTCTTATTGAGGTTGTCCGCCACCGCTTTCCTTGTTTCAGGATATCCGGCATTGTCCATATAACCGTGAAGCTCCAATGAGCTTTCCGTCTGCACAGCGTCAATGATTGCCTGGTTATATTCGGCCGGAACCGGCGTCATAGGGTTTCCCAAGCTGAAATCATAGACATTCTCCGCTCCGATTTTAGCCGCCATCTCTTTTCCTTCCAGGAACATGGCGCGGATTGCCGAGCTGCCCGCCACTTCCTGCTGCATTTTCTTTGAAATCATCCTATCGTCCTCTTTCCATATTTTTTCAAAACTTCTTTTATTCTATCACGAATGCCGTAAAAAAAAAAGGGGGCGCCACAAAATGAACATCCCCAGCAAGATATAGATTAGATTCACAAACAGAACATCTATATCTTGTGGAATCATTGCATTTTGCAACACCCTGTGTTATACTGCACGGCAAAAAGATTTGCTGTGCAGTTGCGCCAGCCGCAGCCGCGAAGCGGCATAATCCCTTTTGCGGCTGTGTGCATCATGTTATACTGAACGGCAGATTTATCTGGCGTTCAGTATAAGCTTCCCGCGCAAATGCGCTACGGGGCTTCCTGTCACTTGGCTTTGGGCTTAAACTTCTTAATTACATCCAGCGCCGGCAAAGGCCTTCCCTCATAATCGAACAACGCCTGGTTCGCCCACTCGTTGCCGCAAGGCCCTGGGTCGTTCATATATTTGAGGGAAACTTCCGTTGCCCAGCCGCTGCCGGGAACGGGAATCCACGCCGGCTCCCAGTAGAAAAACCCCCTGCCCAGGCCGTTGGGGACATTGGCAATCCTCGTCATCAAATCTTCCATAAAGTCCGCCTGCCCCTGTTTGGACATCGGGTATTCAATCTTTTTAACCAAGGCCGGCTTTGTCGCCATGCCCTTGCGTTTATCCGGCTCTAACTTTTCATACTCGGCGTAGTCTTCCATTGTATAGCCCATGGATACCTCAGCCACAATCAGTTCCTTGCGGTAACGCTTCGCGAGGTCTTTCATATTATTTTCCAAATCAGAGAGCGTCCCGTGCCAGAACGGATAATAAGACAGGCCGATTACCTCAAAATCCATACCGTCGTTCTCAAAATAATTGTCAAACCATTCACGGTAAAGCCGGTTGTTGCCGCCGTTATCCAGATGGATCATAACCGGTATCTCACTGTCCACAGAACGCACCCCGCGGATGCCGGCATTGACAAACCAGGCAATATTTTCATAATTGGGGCGTCTCCCATCCGGCCACAGCAGCCCGTTGGAAAGCTCATTCCCCACCTGTACCATATCAGGCAATACGCCCTCCGCCCTCATGTTGCGCAGCATGGCTACCGTATAATCCATAACGGCATATTCCAGCCGTTTCCCTGTAAAATCCGCCCATGCCTTCGGCTTAATCTGTTTGCCGGGATCTGTCCAGAAATCACTATAATGCAAATCCAGGAGGATGTACATCCCACGGTCACGCGCCCGCCTCGCCAGCTCTATCGCCGTCTCCATATCGTTCGTCCCGCCCCCGTAAGGCTCCCCTTCCTGGGAATAGGGGTGGTTCCACATCCTGATCCTGATGGCATTTGTGCCATATTCCTGCAAAATAGACAGCAAGTCCCGCTCATCGCCGTCCGCGTCCTGGAACTTTGCCCCCAACTTCTCTAATTCTATCAAGGATGATACGTCCATCCCTTTGATGAAATTAATTTTTTCTGAATTCTTACCCATATCCTCTTATCTCCTTCCCGACAACTTACCGCTAATTGCAACAATCCATTAGAATTGCTATTCGCTTTTTGCCACATATGCCCGCGGCCGCTGAAACCTGCGGTGAATACTGCAAAATTCGCAAAGGCAGCTAAGCTTTAATCAAAGTCAAACTTCGTGAACCTCTTTGCCATTGCGCGGTAACGGAAACGTATCATTTCATTTTTCTCAAGGACGTCCTTCTCATTCCCGGTGTACTGGCACCGCATACAATAGAATTCATCCTTGTCTTTGTCGTAAAACATGTCAATATCCAAATCCCTCATAAAGCAAGACGGACATCTGTAATTTAATTTGCCTTTTCCAGATTGAGCCATGTCGCAAATACCTCCTTATCTGAGATTGTCTTGGTATAACCTAACGTAAACATCGGTGAGAATGCATACCCTTCTTTCACATATCCGACTGCTTCCTTATCAGAGCTTGTCATCGATACCTTTGTCTCGATAGCAGGAATTACGGCGCTGACTGCCTCTGCACCCGCAAGCTCAGCCTCCCTGCATTTATATTCGTAGGCAATTTCCTGCCCACCGGCTCCCTCGCATTTGAGGGTGATGCCCGTCATATCCTCGGGATATTCCGTCGTGCCGTAACATGCCACCATATATTCGTTTAATTCTACCTTAGCCTCAGGATTGCTCATCTTAAGGATGTTGCGCTCAATCTTGATGTTAGAGCTTCCCTCCTCAAAATAGATTTTCGTCTGCAGTTCCACCGTCAAGTCATAGAACTCAATCTCTACCGGGTCAAGCGTGAGTATTCTTGTGTTCCCTTCCTGCGAGAAATGCGCTTTGGTACGGCACAGGCAGAGATCCACTTCCTCCCCGTTATAGGATAATTTCGCGCTC
>CATLBW010000138.1 GCA_949879775.1 uncultured Lachnospiraceae bacterium | reverse complement strand
GGCGTCAAATCCAAGAGCATGACCCTGAGATGGCAGAAGGTTGTGGGAGCGGGAGGTTACAAACTGTACCGCACGTCCGGCAAAAACGGCAAATACCAAGAGGTGCAAAGCGTTTCAGGCGCTGGCTCCACAAGTGTGAAGGACAGTGGGCTGAAATCAAAGACGACGTATTATTATAAGGTGCGCGCTTATAAGAAGGTAGGAGGGGCGGTACGTTACTCTGCCTATTCCGGGGAGTGGTGCGTAAAGACAGTATAAAGGAAGATGATTATGAGGATTACGCCGTATCGGCTGAAAAAAGGAAGATGATTATGAGGATTACGCCGTATCGGCTGAAAAAAGGAATACGCTATCTTAAGCATTATGGGGTCAGGGCGTTTGTAAACCGCCTGCGGGATAAGCTGGAGCCGGAGGACGTGCCGTATGGTCCCTGGTTCGAGAAATATAGCGTGGGGAGTGAAGAGCTGGCACGCCAGTCCGCACAGGCGGGCAGTTTTTCTTACCAGCCCCTGATTAGCATTGTCGTCCCTTGCTACCAGACGCCGGAAAAATACCTGGCAGAAATGATGGATTCCGTGCGCGCCCAATCTTATGGCAGGTGGCAGCTCTGCCTTGCTGACGCCACGCCGACAGATAAAGTGGAAAGGGCAGTGCAGGCTTATTGTGAGGAATTTAAAGAGCAGAGGGTCCTTTACCGGCGCCTGAAAGAGAACAGGGGCATCGCAGGCAATACGAATGAGGGCATTGCGCTGGCGAAAGGTGATTGGATTGCTTTGTTGGACCATGATGACTTGCTGGCCCCTGAAGCGCTGTATGAGATAGTCCGTATGATGAACCGGGAGCCTGAGGCAGAGGTGGTTTATTCAGACGAAGACCAGGTTGAAGAGTCCAGGCAGGGGATGGTGCATAAGAAACCGCATTTTAAACCGGATTTTAGTCCGGATCTTTTGCGGTCTAACAATTACATTACACATTTTTTGTGCGTAAAACGTGAAATCGTTGAGCAGGCAGGCGGGATGCGAAAGGAGTTCGACGGCGCGCAGGACTATGATTTTATCCTGCGCTGCACAGAGCTTGCAGGAAAAGTGTGCCATGTCCCACGCATCCTCTATCATTGGCGCGTGCACAGCGCATCGACGGCAGATAACCCGCTGAGCAAGATGTACGCTTATGATGCAGGGCAGCGTGCATTGCAGGAGCATCTAAAAAGGATGGGGCAGCCCGGGGAGGTCAGCCAGCTTCCTCACTTCGGTTTCTACCGTGTGAAATACCCGGTGGCAGGCAGCCCGCTTGTGTCCATCCTAATACCCAACAAAGACCAGGCGGGGACGCTTGCCCGCTGTATCGAATCTGTGGAGAGGTCAACATGGCAAAATTATGAAATCATCATTATTGAGAATAACAGCCAGCAGGAGGAGACATTCCAATATTACCGGAAGCTTTGCGGAATATGCAGGCAGGAGGGGATGGGCAGCCAGGCTAAAGACGCAGATACCAGGGAAGCGGCAGGCTGTCAGGCTTCCCACGCCCAGGCGGCGTCCGGTATTTACTGCGAGGGCAGGCTCTCAGGCGGGCAGCGGGTGGCAGTGGCGGCTTGGGAAGGGGTGTTCAACTATTCTGCAATCAATAATTTTGGAGCCGGGTATGCAAGAGGCGATTATTATGTGCTGCTTAATAATGACATTGAGCTGATTACAGAGGGCTGGATGGAAGAGATGCTGGGCAACTGCCAGCGTCCGCAGGTGGGCGTTGTCGGCGCAAGGCTGTATTATCCGGATAACACGTACCAGCATGCTGGTATCGTTGTCGGCATTGACGGGATTGCCGCAAATATGTTCCCTGGGCTGCGCCGCGGGCAGGAGGGCTATTACCACAAAGCGGCACTCCAGTTGAATTACAGCGCCGTCACGGCGGCGTGCCTGATGGTGTCCAGGGAAGTTTTTGAGAAAGTGCATGGGCTGGAAGAACAGCTCCTTGTGGCGTTTAATGATGTAGACTTCTGCCTGCGCGTCGGGCGCGAGGGCTATCTTGTGGTTTATGACCCCTATGTGGAGGCGTACCATTATGAGTCCAAGTCCCGGGGAAAGGAAGACACGAAAGAGAAAGTGCGCCGCTTTGGCGAGGAGATTGAATTTTTCCGTACCAGGTGGATTGATTTGCTGAAAGCCGGGGACCCATATTATAACCCAAACTTTTCATTAAAAAAATGCAATTATAAATTAAAGCCGTAGGCACCTTTGCGAATGGCGTGGGCTGGACTGTTACCAAATATGCAAAGAACCGATTTTCCTGTACTTGCCCTTTTTTCGATTCAATGATACAATAAACAGGTTAAATAATTAATTTGGATGTAGGAAGAGACAGATGATGAAAGTTTTTATTTGCCCGAAATGCGGGAGCATCACAACAGTGTCGCGGAGAAAAGAGATATTTTGCCATAAATGCGGGGGGACGCAGATGCTTCCCTCTAAGCTTAGTTTTGCCAAATATACAGAGATGGACGAGCAGCAGAGAAAAGATTATTCTGAAAGCTGGCTGTACATACGGAATCATACGTCTGTATGACGCCCCGTTATTTAAGAATACTTTCTGAGGAATAGAATATGTATGGAAAACAGAAAAAGAGCTGGGTGAAACATCTGGATTTCTTAATTCTGGATTTGATTTGCCTGGAAGTTACCTTTTACCTCTCCTGTGTAATCAGGTTGGGAAATCTTCATAATGATCCGGGAATGAGTGAATATTACAACCGTCTGGCGATTGTGCTGCTTTTGATGGACGGATGTATAGTATTTCTCACGGAGGCCTATACCGGCATCCTGCGCAGGAACAGGCTGCAGGAGCTGAAAGCGGTAATTTTTCATTGCAGCACAGTGTTTGCAGTTGTTACCGTCTATGTATGGGGGACAAAGCAGGCGGAGATTTATTCCAGGCAGGTTATCTTGGTGTTTTGGGCGATGTCCATTGCCGCTGAGTATTTTTCGCGCTGCCTGTGGAAAATTTATATCCGCCAGCACATGATCCGCAAAGAGCGTTATTCTAAGATGGTCGTGGTAACGGAGGAGCGTTATGCCAGGCAGTGCGTCTCTGATTTCCAGCACAACCGTTATAAGGAGTTTGAAGTGGTCGGCGTGGTGGTCGTCGATGTGGACCGCACAGGAGAGGAAATCTGCGGGGTGCCGGTGGTGGCTACGGCGGACAGCTTCCTGGAGTATGTGCGCCTCAATGTAGTGGATGAAGTGTTTATCAATGGCAATACCAGGGAGAGCAGCGAGGCGCTGGCAAATGAGCTGATAGAGCTTGGGCTGACGGTGCACTTTAACCTTGTGCGCGAGTCACAGTTGATGCCGAACAAGCTTGTGGAGCACTGTGGCAAATATCTGGTGCTGACGACCAGCATGAAGATTGCCACGAACCGCCAGTTGTTCTTAAAACGGTGCCTGGACATCCTGGGCAGCCTGGCAGGGCTTTTGCTGACAGGGGTTGCTTTTGTGGTATTTGCCCCCATGATTAAAAAACAGTCGCCGGGGCCGGTGTTTTATGAGCAGACCAGGATTGGCAAGAATGGCAGGCGTTTTAAGTTTTATAAGTTCCGCACTATGGTTGTGGGCGCCGATAATATGAAGAAAGACTTGATGGACAAGAATGAGATGGATGGCCTGATGTTCAAGATGGAGGAAGACCCCCGGATTTTTGGCGTGGGGAAATTTATGCGCAAATACTCCATCGATGAGCTGCCGCAGTTTTGGAATGTGCTCAAGGGAGATATGAGCCTGGTGGGGACAAGGCCTCCTACGGAGGATGAGTTTGAGCAATATGAGCTTCACCACAAGGCAAGGCTGGGCATACGCCCGGGGCTGACTGGGATGTGGCAGGTCAGCGGCAGGAGCGATATCAAAGACTTTGAGGAAATCGTTGCGCTTGACACCCAGTATATCTCAAACTGGTCCCTGGGGATGGATTTGAGGATACTTTTGCGGACTGTGGGCGTGGTGCTGACGGGAAAAGGTTCATTATGACAGATATATCAATCACAATCGTTGCCTATAACGATGAGGAAGACGTAAGGGACGCTGTCCGCTCTATTATGGAGCGCACAGACAAAGGGTTGACAAAAACGATTTTTATTGTAGATAACAGCGCCAAGGCGAATAAGCTGTCTTCACTGGCGGAGGAATATGAAGAGGTGGTTTATCAAAGGCCGGGAGGGAATTTAGGGTTCGGCGGCGGGCATAATTATGTGCTGCCCATGCTGGATTCTAAGTATCACGCCATTGTAAACCCTGATATCCTTCTGACGGAAGACAGCTTTTGTGTGTTGCTGTCATTTTTGGAAAGTTCCGGGGCAGGCATGGCAGTGCCAAGGCTTTTGGATGCGCAGGGGAACCTGCAGGCGGCATACCGCAGGGATTTGACCGTTTTTGACATGGCGGTCCGTATGTTTTTCCCCTCTCATTTTCAGAAGAGGCAGCGTTACCACACGATGCAGGACATGGATTATGGCAAACCGTTTAAGGTCCCATTTGCCCAGGGCAGCTTCCTGGTTATGCGCACGGAGCTGTTTCGGGAGCTGGGGGGCTTTGATGAACGCTATTTTATGTATATGGAGGATGCGGACCTCTGCAAGCGGGTGAACAAAGTGAGCAGCCTGTGGTACTGCCCGGATACTGCGGTTATCCATAAATGGGAGCGCGGCTCGCACAAGGATATGCGGCTGCTGAAATTCCATGTTGCGTCTATGTTCCGTTATTTCTGGAAGTGGGGGTGGAAGCTATGGTAGCAAAACAATTGGGGCGGGAGCCTGAACCTGTGGGTATCCGTATTTCCGTTGTGCTTCCCTCATACAATGGGGCGGCTTATATCGCACAGCAGCTAGAATCTATCTTAAGCCAGTTGGGGGAAGGGGATGAGCTGATTGTCTCCGATGACGGCTCCACAGACGGCACGGTCCTGATTGTAAAGGGATATCAGGGCATGGATGGCAGGGTCCGTTTGCTCAAAGGGCCGTCACAGGGCATTAAGGCAAATATTGGACATGCGCTTCGTTATGCCAAGGGGCGTTATATTTTCCTTGCCGACCAGGATGATATCTGGCTGGACGGTAAAGTATGCCGCACCCTGCAGGCTTTTGAACAGCAGGGGGCGTTTGTGGTTGTCCATGACGCCCGGGTATTTGCAGGGGAGGATATAGCAAATATCCAGATGGAATCCTTTTATGCATTCCGGGGTTCCGGGGCAGGCGTTATCAAGAATATTGTTAAGAACAGCTATATCGGCTGCTGTATGGCATTTCGCCGTGAGCTGCTTAGAGTGGTTCTGCCGATACCTTCGCAGATTGAGATGCATGACCAGTGGATTGGTGTTTTAGGGGATTATTTTGCCGGGAAATCGTGCTTTTTGCCGGATGTACTGTTGTTATACCGCAGGCATGGGGGCAACAATTCGGCGATGGAGCATTATGGCTTTTTCAGGATGCTGCGCAACCGAGTCGTGTTTCTGTGGCATTTTTGCAAGCGGGTTTCCTATAAGGATTAGGGTGTCAAAAGGAAATATGTAGCTTAAGCGGCTGTGCTTGCTTTGTTCTTGGGGATTTCGAAAAATTAAGAAAATGCCAGTTGCTAAATAGATGGAAATATTATAAGATAAGTCGGTAAGCGTATAAGCGTAAAGCCAGATGAGCGGCATTGCCCTAAGCGGGCAAAGGACAGCGCGGCGCATTGGCATAGAATTATAGGTAGGGTGAAGTTATGGCAAATAAGAAAAGCAGCCGCGGCTCTAGCGCAGCGGCGAGGAAAGCAATGCGGGCAAAGCGGCGCAGGAGAAAGGTGGCCTTGGTGTTATTGGAGATTTTCATCCTGGGCGGCGCATTGGCGTGGATTTGGACGAATGCTAAGATGGACAAGATTAACACAGATAAAAATTTTCAGGCCCAGGACGTAGAGAATGAAGAGCTGTCAGAAGAGACGAAGGACGTGCTGGGGAAGTATACCACAATAGCGCTGTTTGGGCTTGATAACCGTGACAGCAATTCTTACAACAGCGGCAATTCAGACGTGATTATGTTGGCAAGGATTGACAAAGATACCAAGGAAGTGCGCTTAGTATCCGTGTATCGTGATACGTTCCTGAAAATGGCGGATTTGCAGAACTCGCAGGCCTATAGCAAAGCAAATGCGGCATATGCGGTTGGCGGCCCTGAGCAGGCCGTGCGTATGTTGAATACGAACCTGGACCTTGATATCCGGGAGTATGTATCGTTTGATTTTAATGCCGTGGCTGAGGCTGTGGATATTTTAGGCGGCGTGGAAGTTGAGATTACGGAAGAAGAATGCGTCCACTTAAACAATTACTGTATTGAGACTTCAAAGGTGACGGGCAAGAGCTATGACCCGCTCCCGGGGGCAGGTACATATAACCTCAATGGCGTGCAGGCGGTTTCCTATGGAAGAATCCGCTATACGGCGGGAGATGACTTTAAGCGGACGGAACGTCAGCGCCTGGTTGTGAATAAAATGGTAGAAAAAGCGTTAAAATCAGATGTAGGGACAATCAATGATTTGATTGATGCAGTTTTCCCGAAAATTAAAACCAGCCTGGGGAAAGCGGAACTGGCAGCCATGGCAATGGACGCGTTTCATTATAAACTTGGGGAGAGCAGGGGATTCCCCTTCGATTTACGCAATAAGGTGATATCTATCTCTTACCAGCAGTCAGATGCAGACTGTGTGGTGCCCAAGGATTTGGCGTCCAATGTGAAGCAGCTCCATGATTTCTTGTATGGGACAACGAGTTATACGGTTACAGAAAGCGTCCAGGGAATCAGCGATGAGATAATTTACCGTACCGGGGTGGCAGCAGACAGCGGCGAATAACAGGAGGAATCAAGATATGTGCGGAATAGTAGGTTATATCGGAAGTTCACAGGCAGCCCCGATTTTGTTGGATGGTTTGTCAAAATTGGAATACAGAGGGTATGATTCGGCGGGGATTGCGGTCTACGATGGGGAGAAAATCCATGCGCAAAAAGCATGCGGCCGCCTGAAAGTCCTCAATGAGCTGACGCATGACGGCGCTACGATGCCGGGGACTGCCGGGATTGGGCATACGCGTTGGGCTACCCATGGCGCGCCTACCAGCGGCAATGCGCATCCCCATTTCAACCAGGATGAAAGCATAGCGGTTGTGCACAATGGGATTATTGAGAATTACCAGAAATTGAAAAAATATTTAGAAGGCAAAGGTTATCAATTTGTGTCGGAAACCGATACGGAAGTGGTGGCGCATCTTTTGGATTATTATTATAAGGAAGACCCGATGGAAGCCATCCTGCGCGTTATGAACCGTGTGGAGGGTTCCTATGCCCTGGGAATCATGTTCAAGGCGCATCCTGGGCTTTTATATGCGGTGCGCAAAGACAGCCCCCTGATTGTGGGGCATGGCAGGGACGGCAGCCTGATTGCCTCTGACGTGCCTGCGGTGCTCAGATACACGCGCAATGTGTATTTTATCCAAAATGAAGAGATTGCTGTGTTGTCAGAGAAATCCATTTCTTTCTATAATATTGACGGTGAGGAGATTGCGAAGGAGCCTTCCACGATTGACTGGGACATCAATGCCGCGGAAAAAGGCGGGTATGAGCATTTCATGTTAAAGGAGATGTATGAGCAGCCCCAGACTGTGAGGGATACGCTCAGCCCGCGGATTAAGGGCGGCGCGGTGGATATTGAGGAACTTGGCATGTCGGACGAGGAAATCCGCGGGATTGGCAGGCTGCATATTATCGCCTGCGGCTCGGCTTACCATACAGGCATGACGGCGAAATATATATTTGAAGGCATGGCGCGCATTCCTGTGGATGTGGACCTTGCCTCAGAGTTCCGTTACCGCAATCCCATCCTTGCGGACAATGACTTGGTGATTATCATCAGCCAGTCGGGGGAGACCGCGGATTCGCTGGCGGCGCTGAGGGAGGCGAAGAAAAGGGGCGTGAAGAC
>CATLBW010000137.1 GCA_949879775.1 uncultured Lachnospiraceae bacterium | reverse complement strand
TAGTCAGACCAATTTACAAATTTCACAAAACAAAGAAGATAATAACTCCCTGAAATACGGGTGACGAACTGCGAGGTGATAGCCTTGTGCATTTGAACGTCAGATTTTCAACAGAAGCGGAAATGAAGCAGACCTTAGATTTTCTCTATGAGAAATCAAAAGAGGGAACCGCTTTCACAGGTCTTGTAGAGGCTATGGTAAATGAAGTAACCATAGTGACCGCAATCCATAACATTAAGTCAAACAAAGGCAGTAAGACGGCTGGAGTTGACCAAGCGAAAATAGACAAATATCTGCAAATGCCAAGAGAAGAATTGATTGCACTGATAAGGGACAGCTTCAGTAATTACAGACCAAAGCCCGCAAGACGGGTATATATCCCGAAAAAGAATGGAAAACAGCGCCCACTGGGAATTCCAACAGTTTTGGACAGAATCATACAGGAATGTGTGAGGATTGTCATCGAGCCTATATGTGAAGCAAGATTTTATCCGCACAGTTACGGCTTCCGCCCATACAGGGCGCAGAAACACGCAATACGTGACATCATAAACGTGATAAATTCTGCGACACGTTCCCCAGACCAGCCAGTATGGGCGGTTGAGGGCGACATCAAGGGCTGTTTTGACAATATCGATCACAGAATCTTGTTAAAGAAAATATGGCGCATTGGAATCCATGACAAAAGGGTAATCAAGATGATACAGCAGATGTTAAAGGCAGGGTATATCGAAAGCGGAATGCTGAACGATACGAAGCTCGGCACAATGCAGGGTGGGATTTTGTCGCCATTGCTGTCAAATGTGTATCTGAATGATTTCGATTGGTTTGTAGGAAGAATGTATATGGAACCGCACAGGCAATGTAAGCACAAGTGCAATGATACACGGCGGCTGAAATGGTCTGGCGTAACCCCAAAGTACAACTTCCGCTTTGCCGATGACTGGGTAATCCTCACGTCAACGGAGCAGGAAGCATACAGGCTGAAACGTATGCTTACAAAATATTTCAAGAGCAGAATGAAGCTGGAACTGTCACAGGAAAAGACGTTTGTAACAGACCTTAGGACAGAGGGAATACACTTCCTCGGTTTTGTAGTCAAGGCGGAAAGAAAGCGAAAAACCCCAGACCCAAAGACATGGACGGAAAATCTGGTAGGAAAACCATTACCAGACATGGAACGGCTGAAAGAAAAGATTAAGAAGATAGCCGATGAAGTCCGTGTAATAGGGGAAATCACAGAAAGGAGCGTACAGGCGGCGCAGATACAGCGTGTCAATTCCATGATTGTGGGATTGGCACAGTATTTGCAACCCTCGATTTGTTCCCATGCGTTCCATGCCATTGACAGGAGAATTAACAACACAGCGTTGGCGGTATGGAAAAAGAGATTTCCAAAGCACTACAATAAATACCAAGTACCGATGGAAAAGCTTTGTAATCTCCCGCACAGGCATGAGGGGTATAAAAGCAAGACATTTGCTGTCCCGATTGAGGGGGAATGGTTTGGAATCACCTATGCTTTTATCACGCATAGCAAATATGAAGCCCGACCATTCGACCAGCGCATGACACCCTACACGGAGGAGGGCAGGCGGATTTACAGTTACTACCGCAGTAAAAGCAAGCCGCTCCCATGCGACAGACCGTCCGTAAATACCGCAAGGGATATACAGCTATCGGTCTACGCAAAGACAGTATTTAATTTTGAATACTTCATGAACAGGGAATATGCGTATAACAGGGATAAAGGAAAGTGTAAATGTTGCAAGAAGCCGCTGTTTTTAGATGACAAGAAGTTTTGTTATCATGTTAAAAGGGAACTTCCGCTGGAGAAAGTGAATAAAGTGCAGAATCTCATATGGCTATGCAATGACTGTTACCGAATGGTCAACAATGGTGCGATACCGCCAGATATAGACGAAAAGGTATTGAAGAAGATTCAGAAGTACAAAAACATGTGAAATTTGTATGCACGATATGTACCGTGAGGGCATAGAGTGTTGAACCCCGATGGAGGGTAGTAAGTTGGTTTGATGGAACGCCGGGTGCGGTGAAAGCCGCATGCCCGGTGTGGAGCGGGGGAAAAGGCGGAGATAACTTCAAAGCCTTACCTATCGCTATTTTTCCTATACACAAAAATGAGGAATGTGGCAGGATTATCCACTGCGGATGCACAAAAGTCATCAGATATGTTTGCCAAATGCCGTTACCTGGATGAAATCACCGGAGGCAGGGGAATCGTGTTCGCCACCGGAACCCCAATCAGTAACTCGATGACAGAAATGTATTCTATCCAGAGATATTTACAGTATGACCGTCTCCAGGAGATGGGGATGGGACAGTTCGATTCCTGGGCTTCCCGGTTTGGGGAAACCACCACGGCGCTGGAACTTGCCCCGGAAGGCACCGGATACCGGGCAAGAACCCGCTTCGCGAAGTTCTTTAACTTACCGGAGCTGATGAACATTTTCAAAGAGGTTGCGGACATCAAGACCGCCGACCAGTTAAACCTCCCTACGCCGGAGGTGGAATACCATAACATTGTTTCCGAGCCTACGGAATTTCAGAAGTCTATGGTAAAAGAGCTGTCCAAACGTGCGGAGAAAGTCCACAGCGGTATTGATCCGCACATTGATAACATGTTGCGCATCACTTCAGACGGGCGCAAACTCGGCTTGGACCAGCGGATTCTAAACCCAATTCTGCCGGACGCGCCTGGAACAAAAGTCAATAAATGCGTTGCCAACATTTTAAAAATCTGGAAGGAAGGCGATGCAGAGAAATTAACGCAGCTGGTGTTCTGCGATATTGCGACGCCATCTGGGAAAGCGAATGATGATTCCAAAGACGCCCCGTTTACAAACATCTACGACGACATCCGCAGGAAGTTAATCAATGGCGGCATGGCTCCCGAACAGGTTGCCTTTATCCATAACGCCAACACGGATGTCCAGAAGAAAGAGTTATTCGCGAAAGTCCGTTCCGGGCAGGTGCGCGTCCTGATTGGCTCCACTTCTAAGATGGGGGCTGGGACGAACTGCCAGGACAGGCTTATTGCATTGCATGATCTTGATTGCCCCTGGCGCCCACGGGACCTGATTCAAAGAAAAGGCAGGATTGAACGGAGAGGCAACCAGAACCCGGTAGTCCATGTGTTCCGGTATGTCACGAATGCGACCTTTGATGCGTACCTTTGGCAGACCGTGGAAAATAAGCAGAAATTTATAAGCCAAATTATGACAAGCAAATCTCCCATGCGAAGCTGCGAAGACATGGACGAAGCCACGCTCTCATTCGCTGAAATCAAAGCCCTCTGTGCAGGCGACCCCAGAATAAAAGAACGTATGGACTTGGATGTCGAAGTGTCGCGTCTGAAAATTATGAAAGCCGACCATCAGAGCAACCAATACCGTCTGGAAGACAACGTTTTGAGGTATTTCCCAAAACAGATTCAAGAAGCCCAGGGATTCATCGCAGGTTTACAGGCTGATATCCAGACCTTAAACCAGCATCCCCGCCCGGAAGAAGGTTTTGCCGGAATGGAGATACTGGGCATGACCTATACGGACAAGGCGGAGGCGGGGGCTGCCCTGCTTGACGCCATGCAGGACGTAACGGGCAAGGAACCAGTGGTTATCGGCAGTTACCGTGGCTTTGGATTATCCGTGAAGTTTACCGGGTTCACCCACGAACTGAAATTAAAAGGTGCTGTCGCCTACCAGGTGGAACTTGGAACCGATGTGAAGGGCAACTTAACAAGAATTGATAACGCCCTGGAAAAGCTGCCCGAACGTCTGGAAGACTATGAAACGACCCTTGCCAACCTTCTCCAGCAGCAGGAAGCGGCGAAAGCCGAGATTGGCAAACCCTTCCAATACGAAGACGATCTGCGTTCCAAATCCGCCCGTCTGGCAGAGCTGGATGCAGAACTCAATATTGGCGGCGCATCCCAGCCGCAGACCACATCATCATAAAATAATTTATAGGCATCAAACAGCCCCCTTCTGGGGGGCTTGCGGGTGCGCCAATGAAGCTTATTCACAAGAGTAAAAACACGAGAAGGAGGTATTTACATATGAGTTATTCCCCTGATATGAACGGACTTGAACTGTTCACTTCGCCATTTGGCAGACCGCAGGCTGTAAAGACAAAGGCTCCGGCATCCCGACCGCAACAGGCGAAAGTTGCCGCCCCATTGCCAAAAACTGTTCCACAGCCTGTAAAGCCGGAGGCTTCGGAAACTCAGCCACAGCCTGTTGAGGCAAATCCCCCAATGGAACAGCCCCGGAAGACCAATCTTCCTAAGAATCCTGTCCCGGATAAAAAGGCTCCAACTTTACAGAAAGAACAGGCAAAAGCCGCGGAGCCAAAACCAAAGCCGGAACAGAAGCCGAAAGAAAAGGCTCCCGCCCCTGCAAAAGCCACAGAGCCAAAGCCGGAACAGAAACCGCAGGCAGAGGCCCCGGTAAAGGCACAGACGGAACCGCCGAAGGAAGAATTGGCGATGGATTTGACGGATCATTCGATTCCAGCCGGGAAACCTCTGGACGCATCCGAAGACGAAAAGCGGAAAGCCCATGAAGAAGCTGAAGCCAAACGCAAGGCAGAGTGGGAAGAAAAACAGGCAGCGAAAAAGCAGGCAAGGGAAGCAGCCCTCAAAGCAATTAAAGGCATGAGCGACGCTGAAGTGGTGTCCGCATCCACAGAGCGTGTCCGCACAGATGTGGAGAGGCTCACCCGCAGGAACATGAAGGAGTGCGTCTCAGAGCATTTACAAAACCTGTGCCGCAAAGACCCTGCATTTGCCCAGCAAATCATGCTCCCGCATAAATCAATGATAAATTGTTTCAGGTATATCAACCGCAAAGCGAAAGACTATATCCAGCAGGAAATGAAGGACAATGACATCCAGCCTGATAACGGAGTTTATAGCGGCGACGTGCCTGATGCTTTATGCTACCAATGGGCTGAAGATTATTTTAATGACCCGGATGCCCCGGAGGACAAAGAGAAAGAAGAAGAATTTATTCCCCGCCCATATGCAGGTTCTTCCGCATCCAAACCTAAGAAAACATCTAAGAAAACGGCAGCGAAAAAAGAGCCGAAGAAACAGGAACCGAAAAACGATTACGAGCAGATGAGCTTTACGGAGGTGTTATAAATGCTGAATAAAAGAAAATGCCGGGAATTCGCTGATCCTGATTTAAAAATGGCGTCAGGCAATGGGCTTCTCCATGCTGACCAGGTTGACTATATCATCCGCACTGCCATTAAGATAATCAGCCATCATAAGACGCTGATACTATATATTTATCCACGTTTACAGGCTGTAAAGGGGGACTTCCGTCCCCTTTGGGCAGTCTTCCAGGGTAAGGATGATTATATCACCCTGGAATGCCGGGAAGACGGCGGTTTCAGATGGCGGACAGCGGCGTTTGAGAATCTGGATAAAAGCTGGGACTTTACAAGGAAATGCGCCTTTTATTCCGCAAAGGATGAAGGACGGGTTACCAGCTATCTGAAAAGTGAATCCGGCAGCGGCATAAAAGCCCTCAACAGCTTCCAGTCAAACATATTGGAAAAGCGCAGGCGGGAACGCCGGAAAAACAGGGAGAAGGAAATCGTCAGCCGGATGGAATGCATACCCGCCCTGCCCCGGAACCTAAAAAATTGGATTCATAAATCCGTCATGCCCGCCTACTTCTTTTACGACTATAAGCGCGGCGGCATGGATGTCCCCGGAACCTGCACTTCATGCGGGCATGAGGTTCGGTTATCCAATGTAAAGCAGGGGAATAAGGGTATCTGTCCCCATTGCAAACGGGAACTGATTATGAAGCCACGCTCCCGCCGTGGATGCCGCATGACGGATAGGGACGCCTGCCAAGTCATCCAAAACACAGGCAATGGTGAACTGCTTATCCGAATCATAAAAGTATGGTACGCATATGCAGATGACATTCCAAAGATACAAATCTATGAGAATGCCCGCCAGTTCATTTATCTGGACGATGATGGAAAACCCTGCCATGAATCCTACTATTATTCATATGGCAGCGGAATCTTAACAGACTGGAAGAAAGGCGAACGCCCGTCCCTGCTTAATCAATGGCAGTATCACTTCGAGGCGGACACATGCGGGCGTCTTTACACTAAGAACCTTCCAAACGAATTGAAAGGCACTCCTTGGCAGTACTGCCCCATCGCTGACTTTTACAGCCACTTCCGGGAACCTATGGAATCGCTGCCGTTCCTTGCCACATACCCGTACCATCCCCGTATGGAACACCTGGCAAAAGTCGGCTTCTGGAATATCGTTTCCGACCTGGCATATGGCTATCATCCAAACTGCCTTGATGAAGCACAGAACCGGACACACCGGATACTGAAGGTGGCAGCCGAAGATGTTCAGTTCCTAAAGGAATTGGATGTGGATATCCCTGCCTTGAAAATATTCCAGGAATACGCTGGTTTAAAAGACCGCCAGAGGCTCCTTGCCTGGCAGTTGGAACAAAATGTCAAACGGGATATTCTGCCGATCCTGAAACATATAACTGTGCATAAGTTTATCCGGTACATAGAAAACCAGTATGGGTTCCTGCGGTTACGGAGAACTTCTCATGGCTCGTTACGGTACAAAAAGTTACAGACATTGATTTCAGACTACCGGGACTACCTTGATATGTGCAACAAAATGGGCTACGACATGAAGAACAGCTTCGTCCTGTACCCGAAAGATTTACAGAAGTCCCATGATAAAACAGCCCGCCGATATAAACAGCGGAAAGACGCCTTGGTTAAGTGTGATTTCATAGCTATTTACCAGCAGCTTTCCGGCCAGCTTGATTTTGAAAAAGACGGCATGAAAATCGTCTATCCCGCCACCCCTGATGACGTCGTAAAAGAAGGCCATGCGCTTCACCATTGCGTCGGCAGCTATACGGAACGGGTGGCTGGGAAAGAATGCATTATCCTCTTTTTACGGAAATGCTCTGAGGAAGAAAAATCTTTCTATACGGTTGAGGTCAGGAACCGGAAGGCAGTCCAGGTTCGTGGGAAAGGCAACTGCTCCATGACCCCAGAAGTTAAATCGTTCATAGCGGCTTGGGAGCAGCGGGTGCTCAGCGCCCGGCTTCCGGCTGCATGATTCCACATGGTTGATGGGCATTGCCCAGTGATTGCAGTAAATAATACAGAAGCCAAATTCACGATCCATATAGTTACAGAATTGTCCCTTTACAGTAATCCATCCGCAACATAAGGAGCAATAGTGCTGGCGCACACGGGTGAAAAAGTGAGAAAAGGCAGTTGATACAAGGCTGTGAAAAAATCTAGCAATGAAAAGGAGAAATGGGAATGAATAAGGTGATTTTAATTGGGAGGCTTACCAAAGATGTCGAAATGAGGTATTCTGCAAACAACGATACGACAATCGCCAGATATACTTTAGCTGTCAACCGCCCATTCAAACGGGAGGGAGAGCCTGAAGCGGACTTTTTGCCGTGCGTAGCCTTCAATAAGACAGCGGAGTTTGCTGAAAAATATCTTGCGAAAGGAATACGTGTCGCAATCGAAGGAAGGATTCAGACTCGAAGCTATACCAACGGCGAGGGTAAAAAGGTCTATGTTACCGAAATCGTAGTCGAGCGTCAGGAATTCCTTGAGAAGAAAGCCTATAACAGCCAGCCGGATGGCGGGGACGCTGAAAGCTGCCGGAAGGGGGTTCTGGGACACATGGATATCCCGGACGGGCTTGATGAAGCGTTTCCAGTGAACTAATCATATGGCGCTTCCAAGCCTGCGGGCTGGGAGCGTTTTTCCAGCCATAAAAATTTTACACGGAGGGATAAAAAATGCAGATGAAATATAATACGGCGCTGCGGTTCTGGAGGGCTTATATTAACATGGGGAGCTGAAGGATGATGTCGTTGGCAAAATGCGCAATCTCAATGCCGCTATTGAAAGTATCGAAGGATTGAATAGTTCGTATCATATTGGAGCCGCTTATTTCCGGAAGTTAACATCATATCTGA
>CATLBW010000136.1 GCA_949879775.1 uncultured Lachnospiraceae bacterium | reverse complement strand
TGGCCCTGTTGCTGGCCCTGCTGGGCGGCGGGGCAGGGATTGGCTCGGGAGGCTCTTATAGCGGAATCCGTGACGCCTATACGGGAAATGGCCTTTTTAACAACCATCACAGCCTTTATGGTTTTGGGGGAAGCGACAATGGCCGGGAAGATGATGCCGAGGATGGCTGGGAAGACGCCGAGGATGGCTGGGAAGATGATGCCGAAGATAACTGGGAAGATGATGCCGAAGATAGCTGGGGAGACGCCGAGGATAGCTGGGGCGATGAGACGGGCGATTATGACGTGGATTTAGATACTATCTTTGATGGCGGCGCCAAGAACCCTGCCGCGGCGGTAGCCGCCACGGCAGCAGTAGCCGCAGTGGTTGTCCTGGTAATCCTGATCGTCACGGTGGTGGTGTTGGTTATCGTTATACCATTCTCAATCTTCCTGGTTAACCCGCTGGAAGTAGGGATTAAACGCTTTTTCGTGCAGAATCTCAAGGCAGATGCAAATCTCAGGGAGATATGCTATGCGTTTGACCATAACTACATGAATTGTGTCAAGATATTGTTTTTCCGTGACTTGTATGTGTTTTTGTGGACACTGCTCTTTATCATCCCCGGGATTATCAAGGCTTATGAGTATAGGATGGTCCCGTATATTATAGGGGAGAATCCTCAAATCAGCAAGGAGGAAGCTTTTGCCCAGAGCGATATTTTAATGCGGGGGAACAAATGGAATACCTTAGTACTGGACTTATCCTTCCTGGGATGGTATATTTTAAATGGGATGACGTTAGGCATTTTGGGCATTTTTTATGTGAACCCCTATGTAAATCAGACAAATGCGGCCCTATATAAGAAGTTAAAGGCCATGCGGATTGAGGAAAAGCAGCCAATAAATACAGACTACTATGTATAAGATATTTGCATGAAGGGAAAGGGAAGGTTATGGCGTATACAATCCTTATTGCAGATGATGAGGCGGAGATCCGTGAATTGCTCCGCCTGTATCTGGAAAAAGATGGTTATCAGGTGTTGGAAGCGGCAGACGGTCAGTCTGCCCTTTCCCTCTTGGAGGAGAATGAGGTAGACATGGCGCTTTTGGATATCATGATGCCTAAGGTGGATGGTTACCATGTCTTGAAAAAGCTGCGTGAAAACAGCAATATGCCAGTGATGATTTTGTCTGCCAAAAGCCAGGATGCTGACAAAATCCTGGGGCTTGACCTGGGGGCGGATGATTATTTGGCAAAGCCTTTTAACCCCATGGAGGCGGTGGCAAGGATCAATTCCAATATCAGGAGGTTTTATTCCCTGGGAGCGAAGGGGGAGAAAGTAAAACAGCTTGAAGTGAAGGATTTGCGGCTGGATACGGAAGAGTGCGTGGTGTATAAGGGCGAAAGCCCCGTTAACCTGACGTCCGTGGAATATAAAATGCTTCGGATGTTTATGGAATATCCGGGCAAAGTGTTTACCAAACAGCAGGTTTATGAGAATGTCTGGGGGGAGGAGTATGCCATCGCAGACAATAATATCATGGTGTGCATCAGCCGCCTGCGCGCGAAACTGTCTGAGGATGGCGGCGCTTATATTAAGACGATCCGCGGGCTTGGCTACCGTATGGAGAAAGGTTAGGGATGGATAATAAGGAGTGGAAGAGATTCTTAATCAAGCGGTTTCTCATAATCCTTTTTTTCGTGAGCGTAAGTGAACGGCTGCTGAGCGGGTTTTATGAAGGTGTGGTATTCCCCTGGCTGTCCGACAGCCTGCACATTGATTTTTTTACTGCAGGGCTGGACAAAGGCCTTAGCATCAGCGCGTTATGCCGCGGGGGGCTGTACCTTGCTGTCATGGGTATTTGCAGCCGATTGCCGGACGTGGTGGGGTTTGCGCTGCGCACGTTCAGTGAAAAAATTGCAGGAAGTGTGATGACAGGCAAAATTTCCAGCCAGACGGTGCAGATGAACCCGGCGCAGAGGAATTTTTTCATTGTGGGGATGATTGCGCTGACCGTGCTGATCCTTTTGACCCTTCTGCTGCCTTATGTGTTTGCTGCCGTTGTGTTTGGGCAGATGGTAAGTGTGCAAATCCAGCGCATAGAGGAGCAGGAGAGGCAGCAGAAGGCAGAATATGACAGAAGGAGGAACCTCCTTTTGTCGGACGTGGCGCATGATTTAAAAACCCCCATGACAACGGTGGCGGGATATGCGAAAGCCTTAGCGCAGCAGGAGGGGGAAGGGATCACCAAGGAAAAGCAGATGGAATATTTGGAAGCAATTTATAATAAATCCATGCAGATGAGCGGGCTTTTAAATTTTCTATTTGAATATGTGAAGTTAGATAGCGAGGGGTTTGCGCTCAATAAAACGAACGTGGATTTATTCGAGCTGCTGCGGGAGTGCGTAGCGGGCATGTATATGGATTTTGAGGAGAATGGCATGGAAATCATAGCTCTTATCCCGGAAGGGGAATGTTACCGACAGGTGGATGAAGTGCAGTTCCAGCGTGTCCTCAATAACCTTTTAAGCAATGCGCTGCGCCATAACCCTCCAGGGACGAAAGTGTGGGTTATGGCGCAGGCAGAAGACGAGGAGCTTATAATCCGTGTGTGCGACAATGGGGAAGTTATCCCGCAGGAGACAGCACGTTATATTTTTGAGCCGTTCGTGCTGGGAGATGAATCAAGGGGCAGCAAATGCGGCAGCGGGCTTGGCTTAAGCATTGCGCACAAAGCGGTTGCCATGCATGGCGGGGACCTTGTATTAGAGCAGGGGGAATGGGAGGAGTATACGAAAGCATTTGTTATTCGTTTTTCGGCGGGGTAGGAAAAGAGGGCAGGATATGGCAGATTATGCAATCGGCAGCCTCATCCGCAATGCCAGGGAACGGCAGAAATACTCTCAGGAGGAATTGAGTTATGGGATTTGCACAGCGTCCACGCTGTCTAGGATAGAAAACGGGCTGCAAGCGCCTGGTAAAAAGATTTTGGAGGCATTGATGCAGAGGCTGGGGATTGTCGACCGGATTTATAACAGTTACCTCACGCCGGAGGAAATGGAGCGCTACGAAGCAGAGGAACAGCTAACCCGCTGCCTGGCAAAAAAAGATTATAAACAGGCGCAGCAGCTTGTAGAGACGCTCGAAGCCCAGCTTTCCCAAGCGTCTGGGAAGGGGTACAGCCTGAAAATGGAGCAGCAGTATATCTGTTTTGCCAAAATCCTCATAAGCAAAAATAAAGGGGAAAGCGCAGGCTGCATATTGGAGCAGCTTTTAGGGGCAATCCGCATGACGCTCCCCGACTTTGACGGAGTGCATATCCGGGCAAGGCTTCTCACTTTCCATGAAATAACGATCTTAAATAATATTGGCTGTGCGTACCATGCCGCAGGGGATGTATGGAGCGCGCTGCGCCTCTTATTTGATTTGAAAGAATATATAGAAGAGCATACGGCAAACGGGCAGGAATTGTCGGTGAAATATCTGATGATATTACAGAATCTGTCCAGTTGGCTTGGGCAGGAAGGCCATCACAGAGAAGCCCTAAAGCTCTGCCAGAAAGGGATTGACTTTTGCATTGAATATGGGAAAATGCATACGTTTCCCATGCTGTTGTGCAATAAGGCATGTGCTCTGGCAGAGTTGGGGCATAATGATGTGTCGAAAGAAATTTTTTATCAGAGCGTCGCCGTTTTTCAGGCAACAGGCCAGCGCGAATGCGCCGGACAGGTAAGAAAGTATGCCGAGGACCGTTACGGCATAAAAGTTTAAGTTACAGAGCTATATCCATTGTATTAAAAAGTTTCTTCTACATCGCCCAGGAAAAAGCCTGTTGCGTTATTATTTTTTTCCATTGCAGAACACCTCCCCTCTATGCACAATTATAGGGAGGAGGCATTTTTTTGCCATGCGTTTTCGCAAAAAGAATATTATGCGCTAAATCGCATAGCGCTAAAGTGCGAAGCGTGGTACACTAAAATAATCTGTAACTATTTGGGACACTATGGAAAAAGAAAACCAGCCTTATCCAAATCCGTTTGAATAAGGCTGGTTTCCTATCCCCGCGCGCAATGCGCTCCCAAGGAGCTTGGGAAAATAGATATGCTAAGCTCCTTGGGGGTATGCATGCGTATTTGATTTCCACTAGTACAACGAAAATTAAGTTTTGGATAGTTTGACGCAGAAGATTTTTCTGAGAGTGCTGCTTCACAAACGCAGGCGTAGCGGTGGCTACGTCGAGGCTTGGGGAGTAGTGCTATCAGGAAAATAAGCCAGTCAAACTGCCAATTACTTAATATTCGTTGTACTAGGCAATGGTTTCTTATTTCCCGGCGTCAGTCCAGGTTTGGCCTGCGGTTTGCCAGCGCCCGGCAGATCATGTAGAACGCCACGCTCAATACCAGGTAGATAAGGTTCACCACAGGGAAAGCGACACGGAACGTTTCGGACAGGAAATTAGTCGTAAATTCCTCTTCTGTGGTATTTGCCAGGGTGATGATTTCCGGGACCATCATGGCAACGGAAGAAATGATCTGGATTACCATATAAATGCCGAAGTAGATGGCGATGGAAGCCGCGAGTTTATTCCGTTCCATTTGCTGCCCGAGCAGGATGCTTACATAGCCCATCAAAATGGAAGAGAAGGCGCTAAGGACTAACAGCGCCAGCGTCCAGAGCAGGAAGATTGGCAAGGGATAGCCGAAGATATCTGCAAAGGAGACAAATGGGTTAAAGTTCATATTGAAGGCGTCATAATTGATATTTGCAGCTTCCAGATGGAAGCCGGCTGCAAACCCCAGCGCCATGAAGGACAGGGTGGAAAGCAGGCTGTTCAAGCAGAACCAGGAAAAACCGACAATGAGCTTGGAGTGGAATAACTGCATGGGGGTAACCGGAAGCGTATGCATGAGATAACCCTCCGCGGTATACAGGTTCTTATAAAAACGCACATAGATATAAATGATCGTTACAGAAGAAAATGCCACGATGGAGAGCACATAAAGGAGCAGCAAAGGAATGGCGAAAAAGAGCGACGCCTCCGAATCAAAGATGCTGGTGCTCAGCATGGCGCACCCTAAAACAGTCAGCACAATAATTGCCGCGTTTATGGGAAGCAGCAGCCTGCAGGTGTCTTTCCATTCGTACTTTAAAAGTTTTTTTAACATTTGAATACCTCCCGGAAAATAGTGTCGACGGATTTATGTCCCTGTTCGCGCAGCTCATCCACCAGGGCGTGGGTGTGCAGCGTGCCGTCCTTTAGGAAGATGACCTCGTCCAAAATGTTCTCAATATCGGATATCAAATGGGTGGAAATGAGGATGGAAGCGTTTTCGTCATAATTTGACAGAATCGTTTCCAGGATATAATCCCTTGCAGCAGGGTCTACGCCGGCAAGCGGCTCGTCTAAGATGTACAGGCTTGCGTGGCGGCTCATCACCAGGATTAGCTGTACTTTCTCCTGCGTGCCTTTGGACAGCGTTTTCAGCTTCTGGAGTGGGTTAATCTGTAATTTTGCCATCATGTCGTAGGCGCGCAGGGAATCAAAATCTTCATAAAAGTCCGCAAAGAAACCTATGATGTCCTGTACGCGCGTATTTTTGTTCAAATAGGTGTGGTCCGGAAGGTAAGAGACTATGTTTTTACTGGCTGGGCCGATGGGTTCTTCCTTGACATAGACAGTGCCGGAAGTGGGGGATAGAAGACCATTAATCAGCTTAATCAATGTGGTCTTGCCGCTTCCGTTGGGCCCTAAAAGGCCGATAATATGCCCGCCGTCAATCTGGAAGCTGATATCAGAGAGGGCAGTGTGCTTTCCGTAAGTTTTGGTAAGGTTTTTACATTCTAACAGTGTCATGGCGCTCTCCTTTGATAATCTCAGAAATGAGGGAGATGACTTCCTCATCCTGTATTCCAAGTCTTTGCATGTTATCTAAAAATTGTGTTACAATATCCTTTGCAAGTGTTGATTTCAAGTTCGCAATCATAGCCGTATCCTCCGTAATATATCGTCCGCTGGTCCTCTGGGAATAGACAAGGCCGGTCCGCTCAAGCTCGGAGAGGGCCTTTTGCATTGTGTTAGGGTTCACAGAAGCTATCTGGGCAAGCTCCCGGACGGAAGGCAGTTTGTCCCCAGGGGCATACAGGCCGGAAATGATGTCCATCTGGATTTTTTCAATGATTTGGATAAAAATAGGTCGGTCAGAATCCAAATTCCATGGCATTCAATCACCTCGTTTCCATAGAAGCAGGGCGCAAAAGCGCCCGAATGTATTATTGTATTAACTTAATAACACAATAGCGTCTTTTATGGGAAATGTCAAGTATATTTTTTAACATTTCTGTAATAAATGTAACAGTTCAGCCCACGCCATTCGCAAAGGTGCCTACGGCACTTTCTCGCTGCTATATTTTATCGGGAAACGGTAGGAGACCTCAGGATTCTCCCCAACTTCGTTGGGTCCCCCCTCAGGTCCAATGCTAACTTTGCTCATAAAATGGCGTTCCCTCAGCCGAAATAAATCGTGTAAAATTCGTGCAAGCACGATTTTCCCCGATTTATACGGCTGGCTGAACTGTTACTAATTAAATTGAGTGAAAATACCTCTTGTAATAAGCAGGAAATTTCGATACAATAGAAGGGATTCGTGAAATAAGGCTTTTCTCATCCTACAATCGTTCAGAAAGGTGGGAAAAGTTTGAAAAATATAAAAAAAGCAATGATGATATGTATGTTCTTTGCCCTTGCCGCGGGATGTGCCGGGCGAAGGATGGAGGAAGGCAGCCTGCTCTTGCCAAATGCGCAGGATGGCGTATTGGAAGATGGCGCGGACAGCCCCGACGGCGGGGAAGGGGGCCAAAGCCCTGACGCTTCCGGCGGCAGCAGTCAGCGTAGCCAGGGAAGCTTCGCGTCCGGTGAGGATGGGGGCGCAGCGGCGGTGATTTATGTCCAGGTGGCGGGGGCAGTGCATAAGCCCGGCGTCTATGAGCTGCCGGAAGGGAGCCGCGTATTCCAGGCGATAGAGCTGGCAGGCGGGTTGGCTGCGGATGCGCAGGTGAAGTCCCTCAACCAGGCGGCGTCCCTGGCAGACGGGGAAATGATCTGGGTGATGACGATGGAGGAGGCTGCGGCCCAGCCCAGCCAGGAAGCCTTGGACGAAAGCCCGGATGATGGGAAAGTCAACCTCAACACAGCCACGAAAGAAGAGCTTATGGGGCTTCCGGGGATCGGGGAGGCAAAGGCGGCTAGGATCGTGGCTTTTCGTGAGGAGAACGGCAGTTTTAAGCAGATTGAGGATTTAATGAAAATAGAAGGCATCAAAGAGGGCGTGTTCTCTAAAATTGAGGATTTCGTCAAAGTTCAATGAGGTGAAAGAATGGCAAAAAAGGTTCTTGTAGTCGATGATGAGAAATTGATAGTGAAGGGAATCCGTTTCAGCCTGGAGCAGGATGGGATGGAAGTGGACTGTGCCTATGACGGTGAGGAAGCGCTCAGGCTGGCAACAGAGAACGCTTACGACATGATACTTTTGGATATCATGCTCCCTAAGATGGACGGTTTTGACGTGTGCCAGCAAATCCGGGAATTTTCCACCGTGCCCATTGTCATGTTGACTGCAAAAGGGGATGACATGGATAAGATCCTGGGGTTGGAGTATGGAGCGGACGACTACATCACGAAGCCGTTTAATATCCTTGAGGTAAAGGCACGGATTAAGGCAATCATGAGAAGGACTTCCCCGAAGCAGAAGAAAGAGGAAGAGCTAAGGATTGTGGAGAACGGCGATTTGCGCCTGGACTGCGAGAGCCGGCGCTTGTTTATATTAGGCAAAGAAATCAATGTCACGGCAAGGGAATTCGATTTGCTGGCAATTTTGGTATTGAATCCCAATAAAGTGTACAGCAGGGAAAAACTGCTGAACCTCGTGTGGGGCTCTGAGTACCCCGGTGACGTCCGCACGGTAGATGTGCATGTAAGGCGCCTCAGGGAGAAGATTGAGGTGAACCCAAGCGACCCGAAGTATGTGCATACCAAGTGGGGCGTAGGTTACTATTACCAAAGTTAGGAAAGCCCAGAGGACAGCGGAGAAAAAGATGAAGAA
>CATLBW010000135.1 GCA_949879775.1 uncultured Lachnospiraceae bacterium | reverse complement strand
GCATCTGGGGGACCGGGAGGAGAAGCGCCGGAAATGCCGGATGGAGGGACGCCAAAACAGCCAGGGGAAATGCCCTCTATGCTGGAATTGACGGGGGAGGAACAAGAGATTGCCCTTTCAAAAGATACGATTGTTAAAAGCCAGGGCATGGGCGGCAGCGAGGCGTCCGCAATTTCTGATATTTCTGAGGGCGACACGGTTAGGGTGACGCTTGCGGAAGACGGGAGCGCGGCAGAGGTTACCGTAATATCAGGTATGGGCGGCGGGGGAGGGATGGCTCCGTCATCCCAGCCGGACAGTTATAAATCAGTGAAAGAATATAAGGAAGACAGCACAGTGGAAAGGGAGGAAATTGCTTCCAGGGAAAAAGATGAAAATGCAATATTGATAACAGGAGGAGCTAATGTAGAGTTAAAAGATGTGGAGGTGTCCAGGGCGTCGGACAATAGCACAGGCGGCGATAATTCAAGTTTTTATGGCGTAGGGGCTGCTGTGCTGGCAACTGATGGCAACGCCTATATTTCAGATAGCACGGTCTCAACAGACGCGGCAGGTGGAGCAGGGCTGTTTGCCTACGGGAGTGGGACTGTTTATGCAGCAGATACCGTGATAACAACACAACAGGATGCAGCAGGCGGCATCCATGCAGCGGGGGCAGGTACTTTGTATGCCTGGGATTTGCAGGTGGAAACCAACGGAGGGTCGGCGGCGGCCATCCGCAGCGACAGAGGCGGCGGGACTATGGTTGTGGATGGAGGAAGCTATATTTCAAATGGCGTAGGTTCCCCGGCTGTTTACAGCACGGCGGATATTGCCGTAAACAATGCTGAGCTTACTGCGAATGCTTCGGAGGCAGTGTGCATTGAAGGGTTGAATTCCCTGCATCTTTATAATACCACCCTTACAGGGACGATGGGCGATAATGAACAGAATGACTGCGCTTGGAATGTAATCCTTTACCAGAGCATGTCAGGGGATTCTGAGATTGGGAACAGTACTTTTGAAATGCAAGGCGGCGTCCTCAAGGCGAACCATGGAGGGATGTTTTATACCACCAACACGGAATCTACTATTTTATTGTCTGGCGTAGAAATACAGAATGCTTCTGACAGCACATTTTTTCTGCGATGCACCGGGAACCAAAATAAGAGGGGCTGGGGGACGGCAAACAGCAATGGCGCAGATTGCTTGTTCACAGCGGACCACCAGGTGATGGAGGGGGATATTGTCTGGGACAGTATCAGCCAGCTTGATTTCTATATGAAAGAAGACAGTTCCCTGACTGGGGCGGTTGTACAGGATGAAAGCTGTACGGATGGGACTGGCGGCGACGGGTATTGTAACTTATATATCGGAAAAGGATGCACCTGGACAGTGACCGGGGACAGTGTGCTTGGAAGCCTTTCCAGCGAGGGAGTTATCGTGGATGAGGCTGGAAATGCCGTCACAATAAAAAATGAATCCGGGGAAGTCCTGGCAGAAGGAAGCGGGGCATATACCGTGACTGTGGAAAACTACAGTTCCAGCGCAGATTTATCAGGGGCGGCTAAGGCGACGGGCTGGGAAGGATACCAGGCAGAAAGGCCGTCACAATTTGTTTGAAGGACAGGAGGGAACAGGAATGTGGAAAATGGGAAAATGGGGCAGTATATCAAAAAAGAAAAAGATGGTGTTTCTGGCAGTAGCCCTTTTAGGGGCAGGGGTAGCGTCTTTGGGGGTTTATTCCCTGCAAGGGACCTGGGGGAGGCGGGCAGCGGCACGCGAAATGCCGCTCCAGGAGGCGCAGGCCAAGACAGGATCTATTTCTAATACAGTCATAGGTACTGGTAATTTGGAATATGAGGAAGGCGCATCAATCACCATCCCTTCCGGCGTCGTAGTGGATGAGGTTAAAGTAGAGAGCAGCCAGCATGTTGCGAAAGGGGATGTGCTTGCCGTTATAAACCAGGCGTCTGTGCTTCGTGCCATGGAGGATGTCCAGGAAGAGATTGACGCCCTCGATGAGGAGATTGACGACAGCAAAGACGACACAGACAGCCAGTCCATATTATCAAAGGTGGATGGAAAGGTAAAAAAGATATATGTGCAGGAAGGGCAGGAAGTGTCTGGCGTCATGTTGGAACAGGGAGCTTTGATGATATTGTCTATGGAAGACTATATGGAAGTGGAAAATGAGGAAGACGCACAGATATCAGTCACGGCGACGGCAGGGGTTATTGAGGAAATCTGTGTCTCTGAAGGGGACACGGTATATGCAGGGACTACGCTTTTAAAAGTCAGTAATGATGGGCAGAGCCTGGAATGCCAGGAACAGATGGCAGAAAGGCAGGAACTGGCGGCGAGGCTTAAAGAACTGCTCGCTTTGTCAAAAAGCGGCGTTATCACGGCTGAATCGGATGGGATTATTAAGTCTGTAAATATTTCAGCGCAAAATGACACAGAAAGCACAGAAGGGACGCAGGATTTACAAAAAGCAAGCGTAGCCAGCGGCGTGCAGGGTTCGGCAAGCGCAGCGGAAAATTCAGGGCTTGTGCAGGCATCAAAGGGGACAGCATCGGCGTCGGGGATTGTGCAGATATCTACGAAAACAGCGTCTGTATCTGGCAATGCGCAGATATCTACGAAAACAGCGTCTGTATCTGGCAATGCGCAGCTTCCTGAGGCAGAAAGCGCAGAGGACGGCTCACAGGAAGAGGGAAATGAGGAAAAGGACGTGCAGGGCGCTGAGGAGGATAAGGGGATTGCCCTTGCATTGCAAATCACGGATTCAGGTGTTTGCAGCCAGAGCGCCCTTGCGCTGGAGACGCCGGAAACAGGGAAGAAGCCACAGGCTGTGCTGCGCGCGGAAGATGGAAGCTATGAGGGAGAGGTTTCCTGGAAGCCGCAAGACAAAAAATTTAAGGCAAATACCTCTTACCAGGCATACGTGACTTTGACAGCGGAGGAAGGCTATTTCTTTGGAAGCGGCAGCCTTACAGGCATAAAAACGGGCGTTCTGTCTGGGGTGTCTGTAGGAGAAGAAGGGAAAGTACTGAGTTTTTGCATTACATACCCCTTCACGGCTGCGGAAAAGACAGATTCCCAGGACGGGGATGAGGGTAACGGCAAAGATGGGACAGGTGAAGAGGGGAACAGTGGGAATAAAAATAGCAATGGCGGGGATACGGCTGGAAATGGCAGCAATACAGGGGATGTTTCTGGAAATGGCGGAAATGCAGGAAATATTTCTGGAAATGGTGGAAACGCAGGGGATGTTTCTGCAAATGACAGCAATGCAGGAGGTTATGCGAAAGCCAATAGCGCCCAGACAGGGTCTGTTTCTGCCAGCCAGACAACCACGGTTAGCTCTGTATCCCAAGGCAGCAGTGAGGACGGCAATGAGGAAGCGGCAGAGTCCAGCAGCGCGGTTACAGCATTTACCATGTCCTCTGCGGACACGATGGTTTTGTCCGTGAATGTAGATGAGCTGGATATCAATTCTGTATTGGAAGACCAGCAGGCAGAGGTTACATTAGACGCTATTGAGGATGAGACATTTACGGGGACAGTGACAAAGGTGGGGAACGTCGCCGCAAGCTCTAATGGCGGGGTTGCAAAGTATACGGTGGAATTAGAGATTCCGGGGGATGAGCGGATGAAGGAAGGCATGAATGCCTCGGCTGCGATTACGATCGAGGAGCGGGAAAATGTTGTGACGATCCCGGTGAATGCTTTGCAGGAACGCGGGCAGAAGGTATTTGTCTATACGCAGGCGGACAGCGAAGGGAATTTGTCAGGGGAGAAGGAAGTCGCTACCGGATTATCAGACGGCGACACTGTGGAGATTACAGAAGGGTTGTCAGAGGGAGATACGGTATATTACCAAAAGACAGGCAACATTTCAGAACAAGGCAGTTTCCCAGGATTCGGCGGGAAAGAAGGCGGCTGGGGAGGAGATATGCCGCAAGGCGATTTCAAAGGCGGAGGCTCTGGCAGCGGGATGCCGGACAGGATGCCAAATGGCGGCGGGATGCCATCGAACCCACAGTAAGGGCAGAAAAAACGGTTGTTTTATGTAGGAGAGAAATATGATTCAGTTACAGGAAGTTTCAAAAATATATCAGATGGGAAATGATAAAGTATATGCCCTGGACCATGCCAGCATGGAAATCAGGCAGGGGGAATTTGTCAGTATCGTAGGGCCTTCGGGAAGCGGGAAATCTACCATGATGAATATTATCGGCTGCCTGGACACAGCGGATGAAGGGGATTATATCTTAGATGGCATCTCTATCGAAAATTATTCGGAAAGGGAGCTGGCAAAGATACGCAACCAAAAAATTGGCTTTATTTTCCAGAATTTTAACCTGCTGCCACGCCTTACCGCAGAGGAAAATGTGGAGCTTCCGCTTATTTATCAAAGGCTGTCCACACAAGAGCGTAAGCGCAGGGTTCGCGAGGCGCTGGAACAGGTAGAGCTGTCGAAACGGATGGGACACCGCCCGGCGGAGTTATCAGGAGGGCAGCAGCAAAGGGTAGCGATTGCCCGCGCCCTGGTGACGAAGCCCTCATTGTTCCTTGCTGACGAGCCAACCGGAAACCTGGACACAAAAACCGGGAGGGAGATTATGGAGTTGTTCCATGCTTTGCATGAAGCGGGCAACACGATTGTGCTGATTACGCATGACAACCAGATTGCCGAGGAGGCGCAGCGAAGAATCTTTATCTTAGACGGGCAGGTCAGGGAGGCGGCAGAGGGTGAGCATAAGGTAGGGCCTAAGCCAAAGAAAGGAGGCACAGGATGGTGATTCAGACGGGAAGGATGGCATGGAACGCAGTCTGTGCCAATAAAATGAGGACGTTTCTTACAATGCTGGGGATTATCATTGGGGTGGCGGCGTTGATTATCCTGGTGTCGATTGCCGACGGCGCAGGGAATTCAGTTTCCAACCAAATTTCCCAGATAGGAAGCAATTATCTCAGCGCACGGATTACGGATAACAAAGAAAACCCCCTCAAGCTTGCGGAATTTACAGAGCTTTTTGCGCAGGATGAATTTGCGGAGGCGGCCCCGATGGGAAGGACCAGCGTTACCGGCAAAACCGGCTACACCAGCAGTTCCTTAAATATTTATGGGACCAGCGGAGGATATTTTTCAATTATGGGCATGGAGCTGCACGCAGGCAGGTTGTTAAAGAAGACGGATTTGGAAAACCACTCCCATGTGATTGTCCTTTCTTATGATACGGCAGTAGAATTTTTTGGAAGGGCGGATGCAGTCGGGGAAAGCCTCTCGTTAGACGGGAAAGCGTTTCAGGTAGCAGGCGTGCTGTCTGAGGACTCGGCGTCGCCGTCCTCCGCCATGATGGTTAAGAGCAGTGATGAAAGCTCGGAGACAGTCGTGCTCGAAGGGTATATCCCCTATTCAGCCTTAAGCAGGATGGCGGACAATGCCCTGGAAATCACACAGTTTTACGTATCTTGTGCAGATGAGGAGGCTATGGAGCTGTCTGAGGCAAAATTAGAGGAGATCCTCCTTGCACGTTTTGGGAATGATGCGGATGCATTTTCCATTCAGAACCAGTCAGACGTGTTAGAGGCAATGCAGGAGGTAGGCAATACTATGTCCATAATGCTCGGCGGGATTGCCGCTATCTCCCTTCTGGTCGGCGGCATTGGGATTATGAACATTATGCTTGTGTCCGTGACAGAGCGGACAAAAGAAATCGGCATCCGAAAGGCAATCGGGGCAGGCAAGGGCAGCATCATGCTGCAATTCCTTATGGAGGCGGTGATTGTCAGCCTCTCAGGATGTATGGCAGGGATTATCTCCTCCTGGATAGCATTGCAAGTGATTGGGGCGGCTGCGGGCACAGCCTTGCAGGTATCCATGAACGGCAAAGTAGCGTTGCTGTCGGTTGTGTTTTCCGGGGTGATAGGGATTATATTTGGCTTATATCCGGCGAGGAAAGCAGCCAAAAAAAAGCCGATAGACGCGCTGCGCTATTCCGGGTAAACATAATGGAAAGCAAATTATTTTGTCATTCCTTATAGTTTAATGCTTTAAAGCACTATAAAAAAACATTGACCTTGTCTGTGAATAGTGGTATGCTATGGCATGGAAAATAAACCAGGGAGGAATAGAAAATGACATATGAAGAGTTTTTTGCAAAGGTAAAAGAGAAGTTTATGGATGCGGATGTCTCAAGCATTACGGAGCATTTGGCATACCAGTTTAACATCACGGGCGAAGCGGAAGGCATCTTTTATGCAGAGGTAAAAGACGGCAAGCTCTATGTGGAGCCTTATGATTACCATGACAGGGATGCATTATTCACAGCTTCTGCGGAAAACCTGATGAAGATTGCGGAAGGAAAGCTGGACCCTATTTTAGCAGTAACCATGAAGAAGCTCAAGGTGGAAGGCAGCATAGAGAAAGCAATGAAGCTAAAGGGCATGCTTGAGGGTAAGCAAAAAGCTGACAAGAAGCCGGAGAAAAAGCCGGACAAGAAAAAATAAAACACTGCCCAGTGAAAGGGCGCGCCAAAAGGTCGGTTACAGGAATTTTCCCTATTATCCTGAATATAGATGGAAGGCAAATGCTTCCCATCTATATTTTGGACATTGCTGAATCCCAAATATTTTTTGGGGGATGCACAATGCTATGTTAGAGGGGCAGAATATAATATGGTAGCTTTTGGGAAACGAGTCTCAGTACGGGCGTTCCCCTATTCTATGCAGGATGGTGAGACAGCTACATGTGCGGAAACAACCATTTTAAACTTGTTGGATTATTACAGCCGTTCTTATCCGGAATATCATTATCTTTTGCCAAGTGATATAAATAGGATAGCTAAGGAAAATGGATATGAACGTAGTTTGCCAACGCATGGCTTAAAATATGAAATGATTTCAAAAGCGTTTTGCGAGAGCGGATTTTACCCAAGGTTGTATTCTTCTGAAAAAATGCCGAAAGATAAGTTTCGAAGAATATTATATTACTATATTGAGTCAGGTATCCCATTGTCATTGGGCGTTTCTGCCGGGGTGCAAAATAAACATTCGGTTATTGTAATAGGGCATGGTAAAGTAAACGATAAAAAGGAACAATTGCAACAAAATATATACGCAAGCTATGATAAGAAATCAGATAATATAGTATGGATTTGTGATGCGGCGGACATTGTAAATGAATTTTGTATTATGGATGACAATCAGATGCCTTATAAGCTGGCAGAATGTAATTTATATGAACAATACCAACTTATGCTGGGAAATTATATTATTGAAACTATGATGGTCCCTTTATACAAAAGAATGTATTTGGAAGCCAGCGATGCCAGTGAAATATTTAAGGTTATTATTGCATCAAATGAATATGGAATTAATTGTGCGGATTTTGAATGTATTGAGGGTGGGAAGTCCTTAGGTTCTCAAAGGAATCCGTTGGCGGTACGAATTTTTATGACTTCTTCTAGAAGTTTGCGGAAATGCAGGGATAAACAGTTTGCTCATGGAAATGAAGAAGTAAGGTCTTGGTATAGTACCACTGTATTTCCAAAATTTGTATGGGTTTGTGAGCTAAGCACTGTTGAGATGTATTCTAAAGAGGTAATTGGAGAAATAATTTTGGATGCCACATCATCGGCAGATGCATATGCAGATAGTTTAATTATTGCACATTATCCTAGACGTATTTTCTGTAGGTTACCGCAAGATGCCAGGACGGATGAATTAGATACTGATGTAGATGAAATTAGGGAAATCCGAAAATGGCAACCTTTTCTTCCCTATGATAGTAATTTGTATCCAACTGTGGAGACGACGAATTAAAATATTGAAAAATGAAAAAAGTATTGACGAAAACTTATATTTATATTATAATAAATGAGCTGTCTTATTAGAATGATGGAGGTATAGGAAAATGGCAGGAATGGCTGCAAAGATGAAAAAGAAAGCGATTAAAGCAACCTCAGCCACACGTAGTACAACAGTAGTTAAGCGGATACCTAGATGTGATGTGGTTGAATTAAATCGGACCATGGAGCCTATTATCCGTCAAAATGAGCGAGAGCGTATTGCAAGTGAAGAGTCGGGTGCAGGCGCTATATTTTGCT
>CATLBW010000134.1 GCA_949879775.1 uncultured Lachnospiraceae bacterium | reverse complement strand
CATCATAATAAACATGGAACCCGACAATATAATTCCCTTCATCCGTAACGTCCACAGGGTCGAGGCTTGGCACATATTCCCGGTAATTCAGGTAATACTTCTCTGTTGCCTTTGTCTCGCTGTTGGTGACTACATAAAGCTTATTGTAGCCCTCCTTATCCGAATCCAGCATCTTCCCTACGGCATTTTCATGCAAGAAGCTAATCTGCAAATCCTTTAACACATCATCGCTATAACCTTCTAAGTTAATCACAGAATAGCCTTTGAGCATGCCCCCAGACGCTCCCGGGTCATCCTCGCTTCCCTGGCGGTAAATGGACCATCTCTTCAAATTCGCGGAAGAAATGCCATCAATCTCCGTGCTCTGTTTCAGCTCTATAAAATAATCGTTCAAATCGTTGGCAGACTGGACGATTTGTTCATAATCCGTTCCCTGTACGAGAAGCGTCTCGGCCTCAGACAGTTTCCTGGCAATCTCGGCTGCAAGGCTCTCCCCAAAATCCCAGGCCTGCCATCTGTTAATCACAGATGCAAGGTTATTCCTGGCAATATCAAGCGGCTCTAAGCCCACATTGCCAGAATCTCCCGGGTGGAAATATACCTTGTTGACCGGCGTGAGCGTATTGGTCTTGATATCATACGTGCAGACGTCCCACAATGTGCCAGACGCATCCGGCACATGGTAGACAGCGATGCTCCTGTTCCCGATATAGACCTCAACCTTCGCCTGGGAGGTCGCAAGCTTTGTATTTTCCTGCTCATGCTGGTTTGTGAAATCGTACACATAGAAATGGTACAGCCCGTCTACCGGCTGGTAAATGGTCGTTGTCTCCGGCCCTTCCCAATCCACATCATCCACATCCAGGTCTGCATAATGGGTTCCATCTTCGGAATAGGAACTATTGCCGAAATAAGTGTGGAACTTCATCCCAGGCGCTGCCGCCGGGCCAACCAAATGGGAATCCAAATCTTCCGGGACCTCCGGCGCTTCCTTCCCCCAGGTCAGCACAAACCGGACTTGGCTGCTGTCCACAGCCTTTGTAATTGTCATATTTTCCTGTATGGTCGTATTAGCCAGGACGCTGACGTTAAAGCTCATGCGCACATAATGGACTTCCACGTCCAAACGCGCGTCCACAACCTGGATAGTATAAGCCCCCGCTGATAAGTTTTCAAAGAGATAGCCGCCGTCCGCATTTGTCTGCGTCACCGCAACTGGCTCGCCTGTCACCTGGCTGGCCCCCTTCCTCAGGTACAACGTAATCCCTGCCGGGACCTTGCTGGCGTCAAAAGCATCATATAAGGTCCCGCGGACGCTTCCCTTTTCCGCCGTCGGCGTTACCAGCGTAATTACTTCATTCGACACGCTGCCACGGTTCAAAATCACGGTCTGGAAATACGTCTGCCTGCCATCCGCCTTGACAATCAGCACATAATTGCCATAAGGCGCTGCCGGGGTAGTGTACCTGCCGTTTGCCTGCGTGGTCGCCACATAACAGCGTTCCTGTTCCTCAGCCGCCTCAATGGCTGCCTCCAGGTTATCTTTATCAATCGACGCCTGGTAAGGGATCAGGTAAACAACGGCTCCGGCGATCCCTGCCTGGGATTCCCCTACAACCGCCCCGGTGACGGTTCCTTTTTGCGCCTCGTCTGTCCCGCCTTCCTCTGGCGGAAGGTTTTCAGCTACCACATCTACTGTCTCGCCTGTTTCCTGGTTAGTCACCGGAATGGTCCCAATCCCCTGAATCACAGCCGACACCGTCTCGTCCGCAATCTGGACGGAACTGTTCTCCGCACCGGCGCGAAGCTTAAGCGTCACATTTGCGGCGGTATCCACCGCCACGGGTATGGAAGTAGAAATCACCGTCCCTTTTACCCTTACTTCCACTGGGATATTGGTCTTATTCATCCCTGCGATAGAAACATCAGACGCTCCCGAAAGGACAAGCCCTGCGACTGTCCCATTATTATCAATCCTGATTTGTTCTGTGCTTTGGGATGCCTGGATGACGACGTCCTCACCATCCACCTGCACATGCGCTTCCTTTGCCGCCAGGTCTATCACATTCCCCGTAGCTTTCTCAATCCAGGTGTCTTTGCTGATAGCCTGGATCTCAACCTTCCGAAAAGAAGCGTTATTTGTAATTGTGGCATTCGGCGCGTTGACCGAAACCGCCACATCCGCATAATCCGCCTGTGGGATTTCAAAACTGCCATTCTCTGTGGTGTCCAAAATGATTTTACTGCCTGTGCCTGCCTCCAGTGCTGCTTTCAGCTCGTTAAAGCTTGCCGCCTTGCGCACATCCCCTACCGTCACCTGGCAGGAAGCTGTCTTGCCTGCGGACTCTGTGCGGGCAGTAATGCTGGCCGTGCCAGGGGCCACGCCAGTGACCTTCCCATCCTTTACAGACGCCACGCCGCTGTCCGAAGTGGACCAGGTTACCTTTTGGTTCCCAGCATTTTCCGGAAGGACTGCCGCTTCGAGCATGAACGCTTCCCCAATAGCAACCGTCTCAGACGTCTTGTCCAGGTATACCTGGTTAGGCAGCGTCTCCACCGTCACCTGGCAGGAAGCTGTCTTGCCTGCGCCAGACGCTTTCGCCGTAATGGATGCCTTACCATCCTTTTTCGCCGTGACAACGCCATTGTCGACAACGGCAACCTCTTCATCCGAAGAAGCCCAGGTAACTTTTTTATCTGTCGCCTCCTGAGGCTCAACCGACGCTTCCAATGTGAATTTCCTTCCTGCGGCAATCTTTTTTTGCGTTTCAGACAACGTAATCTTCGTAACCGGCACCCCTACCGTTATCCTGCACTCCGCCTGCTTGCCGCCATCTTCTGTCGTCACCTTGATTACAGCCTCGCCATTGCGGACTGCCGTTACCAAACCGCTGTCGCTGACAACCGCCACGCTGGTATCGCTGCTCTCATAACGTACCTTCGTGTTATCTGCATTCCCTGGCAGCACGGACACCTCTAGCTGCAAGGCGCCGTCCACACGCAGCGTATCTTCTTTGGGCGAAACAGTTACGGACTCTACAGGGACCGGCACATGGACGGCCTGTACCGTAATCTGGACGCTTCCAGACTTGCCATTAGCGGAAGCAGCCTTAATATTTGCCACCCCTGCCTTTATGCCTGTAACCTTCCCGTTGGCTAAAACGGTTGCCACCGTACGGTCAGAAGAAGACCAGGTAACCTTCTTATCCTGGGCATTTGATGGCAATACCTGGGCTGTGGCCTGCACCTCCTCCCCCTCCAAAATAGTGGTCTTGGGCGCTGTCACATTCACTGACGCCACTGCTACTACGGGCTTCTTTTTCGCCGTCACATTCACCGTTACGGTCGCCTTTTTGCCGCTTCCATCCTTGGCTGTCACCGTCACCTTGGCAGCGCCTGCTTTTTTCGCAGTAACCTTTCCTTTGGCATTGACAGTCGCTGCCTTCGTGTTGGAGCTTTTATATGTAACGCCCTTGTTGGTAGCCGTCTTAGGTGCAACGGAAGCCTTAATGGAAAACGCCTTGCCCTCCTCCAGGCTTATTTTTTTCTT
Organism: uncultured Lachnospiraceae bacterium; assembly: GCA_949879775.1. GTDB lineage: Bacteria > Bacillota > Clostridia > Lachnospirales > Lachnospiraceae > Petralouisia. The sequence goes on along the minus strand of CATLBW010000134.1, from coordinate 4,757 downwards.
ATTGACGGTTATTTTCTGCACCGGCGTGCCTACGCTCACCTTACATGTTGCTTTGATTTTTGTCCCTTTTACCGTCGCTGTAATCTTCGCGCTTCCCTTTTTCTTGGCTTTTACAACTCCTTTTGCGCTCACAGTTGCCACGGAGCCCTTGCTCGACTTCCAGACAACTTTCTTGTTCTTTGCCTTTTTAGGCGCCACGGTCGCTTTCAGTTTCAAACTTTTGCCCTTTTTAAAGGTGTATAAGCTGTAATTCAGTGATACAGACGTGGCTTTTACGCTCTTTGCCGCCTCCACATTCAGCGGGCTTATGCCCGCCGACGTCAGGGACACAAAAAACGCCAGCAATAACGCTAACACCCTTTTGCCATAACATTTCTTCAATTTTCTTCCTCCTAAGCTTCACTACAAATGCTGTTTTTATTTACATTGTTATACTGGACGGCAGATTTATCTGGCGTGCAGTATAACGCCCTGCCTCCGCTGACGGCTTGCCTCATACATCAGTATTGCAGACGCTACTGCCGCATTCAATGATTCAACCCTCCCTTCCATTGGAATGCGTATATAAGAATCGGCAAGGTCCATAAGCCCTGGGCTTAGCCCCCTCGCCTCATTCCCAACCAAAAAACCACAAGGGCGGCTGTAATCCGGCTCATCATACAACTGTTTCCCCCCTAAGCACGCCGCATATATGGCGACGCCCCTCCCCTTGAGCGCGCCGACTGTCCCCGGCAGGTTATCTGTAATATAAAAAGGCACGCGGAACAAAGAGCCCATCGTGGAACGGATGCTCTTGGGGTTGAAAATATCTACCGTCCCCTTATCCATAATTACGCCAGTGACGCCCGCTCCCTCCCCGGCACGCATCATCGTACCCAAATTGCCAGGGTCCTGGATGCTCTCTAAAACCAGCAGGTGGGGATTTTGCCCCAGCAAATCCTCCAGCGTATATTCCGGCATACGCACCAGGCTTAAGATGCCCTGGGGCGTCTTCGTGTCGCTGACCTTAGAAAATACGCTGTCCGCTACCGTCTCATAAGAATAACCCTCTAGCAGCTCCCTGTTTCTCCCATCTGCAAGAAACCCCTCAGACACATACATTTCCTGTATCTGCGCCCGGGGAGCCTCTAAGCACATTTTTATTCCTTCCACTACAAAAACCCGCTCTTTATAGCGGGTCCTTGCTTTTTTATTTAATTGTACAATATATTTCATCCTAGGGTTGGAAGAACTTGTAATCATCTGCCCCCTTCTCCTTATCGGCTGAGGCTTCCGCAAATTTCAAACTGATATTCGGAAATTGCCTTCTCCATTGCAAGCGCTTCGTCAATGTCAAAGTCCACAAACTCACCATGGCGATAGCCGACTACGCGGTTAGACTTGCCGTTACAAAGCAAGTCCGCTGCAAGCGCCCCCATCGTGGAAGCATATACACGGTCTTTACAGGTCGGGCTGCCGCCGCGCTGCATATGCCCTAGAATAGTAGCGCGCGTCTCCACCCCGGTAGCCGCCTCAATACGCTTCGCCATACTGGTGGAATGGCCGATGCCCTCCGCATTGATGATGATATGGTGTTTCTTGCCGCGCTTGCGGTTGTTGATGATATTATTCACAAGCTTCTGCTCATCATAATCGTACTTCTCCGGCAGCAGGATGTCTTCCGCGCCATTGGCGATGCCGCACCACAGCGCGATAAAGCCTGCGCCCCTGCCCATAACCTCGATAATGGAACATCTCTCGTGGGAAGTGGAAGTGTCGCGCACCTTGTCAATGGCGTCCATAGCCGTATTGACTGCCGTGTCAAAGCCAATCGTATACTCAGTACATGCAATGTCCAAATCAATTGTCCCGGGAATGCCTATCGTATTAATCCCTAAAGAAGCCAGCTTCTGCGCGCCCTTAAAGGAACCGTCGCCGCCGATTACCACCACGCCGTCAATGCCATGCTTACGGCAAATCTCGGCTCCCTGCCGCTGCCCTTCCGGCGTCGTGAACTCTTTGCACCTCGCCGTCGCTAAAATCGTGCCGCCCCTCTGGATAATGTCGGACACGCTCCTTGCTTCCAAATCTATGATCTCTTCCTGCAGAAGCCCTGCATAGCCTCTCTTAATGCCTTTTACCTTCTTCCCTCGTGAAAGCGCCTGCCGCACGACTGCCCGGATTGCAGCGTTCATTCCCGGCGCGTCGCCGCCGCTGGTCAATACTGCGATTGTCTCTATCTCTTTTGCCATAATAAAATTCCTCCTGTATCTGTCGGATTACATCCAGCTTTATTCTATTCTAATCTCTTTTGGCAAGATTTTCAATATTCTTTTCCACAACTTTTACATTATTTTCACCCAAAAACTCCTTCAGCCTGTGAATCGTCTCCGGCACGGCCGCAATATTCCTGCTGGGAGGGAGCCGTTTCATCTGTTTCTCACCGGAAATATAGATAACCACGCCGTCCCTGCCATCGCTGTCATTAAGGATGGCGGACAGCTCCTTTTCCTGCTTTTCATACGCCTCCCTGGTCGGGAACTGCAGCCATGCTTCTTTCCTGGCGTCGTCAAAAGAATACATGCGCTCACAGATCAATTTCGCGTTTTTCTCCTCCTCCGTAGCCGCACGCCCGCGGACAAACACTTTCTCATCTATATTCAGCATTCGGCTGTACTTCTCATAACTCTTCGGAAAAATAATGATTTCCAATGTCCCTGCCAAATCTTCCAGCGTGATAAATGCCATCGTCTGGTTATTCTTGGTATATTTGATGGTCTTATCTACAATCATCCCCCCTACCATGGCAGTCTCCCCGTCCGATACCCGCGTCTGCCCGCTCTCTTCTTCTAATATAAAGTCCGTGGTGGCCCTGGTGATGTTTTTGCGCCATTTTTCCTCATATTCTTCCAATGGATGCCCGCTGATATACACGCCAAGCACCTCTTTCTCAAAACCCAGGTACATTTCTTTGGCATATTCCCCAACATCCGGCAGCTTCACTTCAAAATCCGCCTTCGCCTCCTCGCCCGCCAGGTCAAACAAGGTCATCTGCCCCGCCATGGTATTTTTCTTGTCCTGGGCAATGCTGTCCATAATGCCTGCATACGCCATCATGCACTGCTTCCTGGTCGCGCCTAGCCCATCCAAAGCCCCCGCTTTGATAAGGTTCTCTACCATCCTGCGGTTAATTTCGCTGTCCGCCATGCGGGTCAGGAAATCCACCAGGCTTTGGAACTTTCCACGTTCCTCTCTCTCCTCACAGAGCTTCTCAATAAACGTGGGGCTTACGCTCTTGATGGCTGACATGCCATAGCGGATTTCATTCCCGGAAACGGAAAATTCACCGCCACCCTCATTAATGCTGGGGGGGATTACCTGGATGCCCATCTGGCGGCAGGCAAAAATATATTCTGAAAGCTTTGCATTATGGTTCATCACGGAATTCATAAGCGCCGCCATATACTCTGCTGGGTAATAGTATTTCAAATATGCTGTCTGGTATGCAACTACAGCGTAAGCGGCCGCGTGCGATTTATTAAATGCATATTTAGCGAAATCTGTCATCTCGTCAAATATCTTATTAGCCGTCTGGGCGCTGATGCCATTGCTGGCGCATCCAGGCACGCCCTCTTCTTCATTGCCATAGACGAAGTTCTTGCGTTCCTTCTCCATGACGGAAGCCTTCTTCTTAGACATGGCGCGGCGCACAAGGTCGCTGCGCCCAAGCGTGTAACCGGCAAGGTCACGTACAATCTGCATGACCTGCTCCTGATAGACGATGCAGCCATAGGTAGGCTCCAAAATCGGCTCAAGCTGCGGACAGTCATAAGTAATTAAATCAGGGTTATTTTTCCCTCGTATATAAGCCGGGATAAAATCCATAGGACCCGGGCGGTAAAGGGAAATCCCTGCAATAATGTCCTCCAGGCTCTGGGGCTTTAATTCTTTCATAAAGCTCTTCATGCCTGGGCTTTCTAGCTGGAACACGCCGTCCGTCTTGCCGGCGCCGAGGGAATCTAAGACTGCCTTGTCGTCATAATCCACCTTATCAATATCGAAAAGCCCTTCTTTGCCAATCCCCGGGTCCGCGGCCTGCTGCCCTTCATGGATGAGGTTGACCGTATGCTGGATGACCGTCAGGTTGCGAAGCCCCAGGAAATCCATTTTCAGCAATCCCAGCTCTTCTAACGTTGTCATCGTGAACTGTGTGGTGACCGCGCCGTCGCTTCCCCTTGAAAGCGGCACGAACTCATCCACCGGCTTAGAGCTGATTACCACCCCGGCTGCGTGCATAGAGGTATGCCGCGGCAGCCCCTCTAATCGCTTGGACATGTCAATCAGCTTCTTAATGCTCTCATCCCCCTCATAAAGCCCCCGCAGCTCAGGGTTCATCTTCAACGCCTTATCAATCGTGATCCCAAGCTCTGTGGGAATCTGCTTGGCAATGCTGTCCACAAAGGCATAGGGCAGGTCCATAACCCTTCCCACATCACGGATTACGCCCCTTGCCGCCATCGTACCGAAGGTGACAATCTGTACCACACGGTCCTTGCCGTATTTGTTGCTGACATAATCAATGACCTCCTGTCGCCGCTCCACACAGAAATCAATATCAATATCCGGCATCGTCACACGTTCCGGGTTGAGGAAACGTTCAAAAATCAGGCTGTATCGGATGGGGTCAATGTTTGTAATTTCCAGCGTGTAGGACACCAGGCTTCCCGCCGCGCTTCCACGGCCAGGCCCTACGGCTATGCCGCTCTCCCTTGCAAAGC
>CATLBW010000133.1 GCA_949879775.1 uncultured Lachnospiraceae bacterium | reverse complement strand
CGGGAAAGCGGCTTATGAGCTGGGATATCGGGTTTTTACTGAGCCTGCCATGGAGGAGGCGCCTGGCCGCGACGTGACAGTAAAAGTAAAAGAGGGTGATTCTGCTTTGGAGATTGCAAACCTGCTGGAAGGAAAGACACTCGTAGAAAGCAGCGTTTTGTTTACAATCCAGCTTAGGGTCTTGGGCTATGATGATAAGCTCAAGCCGGGGACCTATACACTCAATACGTCCCAGACTGCCATGGAAATGATGCAGGTTATGGCAGAAGAAGAGATAGAGGAAACCACAGAATGATAACAGACGAACGTTTGAGCACGTACATTAACTCTTTGGATAGCGGAAATCCTCATTTTTTAGCAGAATTGGAAGAAGAGGCACATAGGGCTTATGTGCCTGTTATCCGCAAAGAAACCCAGAACCTTTTAAAACTCCTGCTTGCGATGAACCGCCCGGAACGTATTCTGGAGGTGGGGACTGCGGTGGGATTTTCCGCATTATTGATGGAATACTATAACCCGTCGCCGTGTGAGATTACAACGATAGAGAATTATGCGAAGAGGGTTGTGCTTGCCCGTGAGAATTTTGTGCGCGCAGGTAAGGAGAATGTGATAAAATTATTAGAAGGGGACGCCGGGCTTGTCATGCAGGGGCTGACGGAGCCTTATGATTTTATTTTTATGGATGCCGCGAAGGGGCAGTATATCCATTTCCTGCCCCATGTCCTGCGCCTTTTAAAGCCAGGCGGGGTGTTGGTCTCAGACAATGTTTTGCAGGATGGGGATATTTTAGAGTCCCATTTTGCGGTGACAAGGAGGAACCGCACGATCCATAAGAGGATGCGCGAGTATTTATATGAGCTGACCCATATGGATACGCTGACAACCTCTGTGCTCCCAATCGGGGACGGCGTCACTGTTAGTGTTAAAATGGGCATGAGGGGGGACCCAGCGAAGCTGGGGAGAGTCCTGATGCCACCTAACGGCCTCCATGAAGAATAAATGGGGGAGACCTGATGCCACCTAGCGGTTTTCAAGAAATAGACGCACCTAAGGAGGGATTTATGCATAAACCGGAATTGCTTGTGCCAGCAAGCAGCCTTGAAGTTTTAAAGATAGCGGTTGCCTTTGGGGCAGACGCCGTGTATATTGGCGGGGAATCATTTGGGCTGCGGGCAAAGGCAAAGAATTTTTCCCTGGAAGATATGCGCGAGGGCATTTCCTTTGCGCATGGACATCATGTCAAAGTCTATGTGACGGCTAACATCCTGGCGCATAATGAGGACCTTCCTGGCGTAAGGGAATATTTTCAGGAATTAAAAATTTTAAAGCCTGACGCTTTGATTATCTCTGATCCTGGCGTATTTATGATTGCAAGGGAAATTTGCCCTGAGCTGGAAGTGCATATCTCCACGCAGGCTAATAATACGAATTATGGCACGTACCAGTTCTGGCATGGGCTGGGGGCGAAGCGCGTGGTTGCGGCAAGGGAGCTGTCCTTGCGGGAGATAGCAAAGATACGTGGGCATATACCCAAAGATATGGAGATTGAGGCGTTTGTCCATGGAGCGATGTGCATTTCCTATTCCGGGAGATGTTTGCTTAGCAATTATTTTACCGGGCGGGACGCCAACCGGGGGGCCTGTACCCATCCCTGCCGTTGGAAATATGCGGTAGTGGAGGAGACGAGGCCTGGGGAATACATGCCTGTTTATGAGAATGAGAGGGGTACGTATATTTTTAATTCTAAGGATTTGTGCATGGTTGGGCATATCCCGGAGCTTGTGGAGGCTGGGGTTGACAGCTTTAAAATTGAAGGCAGGATGAAGACGGCGCTTTATGTGGCGACGGTAGCAAGGACTTACCGCCGTGCCATAGATGATTACTTTGCCTCCCGCAAGCAGTATGAGAAAAATATGCCTTGGTATCTGGAACAGATTGTAGGGTGCACCTATCGGCAGTTCACGACGGGTTTTTTCTTTGGGAAGCCGGATGAGCACACACAGATTTATGACAATAACACGTATGTGAAGGAATATACTTATCTTGGGATCGTAGGTGGGAAGATAGATAAGGGTTATTATATAGAACAGCGGAATAAGTTCTCGGTTGGGGAACAGATTGAGGTGATGAAGCCTGGTGGGGAGAACATATCAGTGGTTGTGAAGTCTATTCGGGATGAGGAGGGCAGGGAAATGGCGTCTGCGCCCCATCCGAAACAGGCATTATATATTGATTTAGGACAGGAATTGGAAAGGTATGATATTTTGCGCAGGCAGGAAAAGGAGGAGCAGGCAGATGAGTAAGGACAAATATGTAGCATATGTAGGGACGTACACGCATGGGACCAGTGTTGGCATCCACATTTATGATATGAATGTGGAAGAGGGAAAGTTGACGGAACGGAAAGTGGTTCCTATCAATAACCCTTCGGATTTGACTGTATCTGCGGATGGGCGTTTTCTGTATTCCATAGCGGATGAGGGCGTGGCTGCTTTCCGTATTTTGGAGGACGGGGATTTGGAGCCAATCAACCAGAAAGGCATTGGCGGCATGAGGGGATGTTATGTATCGGTAGATAAGGAGAACCGCTATCTGTTCGTAGGCGGCTACCATGACGGCAGGGTCAGCATGATGAGGCTGAATGGAGACGGCAGCATAGAGGGCATTGCCGACGGCATTTTCCACACGGGCATGGGGCGCAGCATTGCCGAGCACAATTACCGCCCGCATGTCAACTGCGTGGAGCTGACTCCCTGGCAGAGGTATTTGTGTGCTGTCGACGGCGGCCTGGACCATGTTAAAATCTATGAGATTGATTATGAGAATGGGAAGCTTAAGCTGGCTGACATTATCCGCTCGCCCCTGGATTCCTCTCCGCGTATGATACGCTTTAGCAAACAGGGGGACCATGCTTATGTGCTGTGTGAAGAGAGCAACGAGATTAATGTGTATCAGTATGAATGCGCCAAGGAGGGGCCGATATTTGAAGCAGTCCAGAGCGTGCCCACTGTGAATAAAGAAGATGGGCGCAGCGGCTGTGCGGCTTCTGGGATGGAAATCAGCCCGGATGGGAAATACCTGTTCTGTTCCAATGCTGGCGCCAATTCCGTGATGATCTATGAGATTGATGGAAATAGCGGGCAATTGACAGAAGTGTGCGAATCAAAAATAAGCGGGGATTATCCTAAGACGCTGGCTATTTTCCCGGATGGCAGGCATTTTGTCAGCCTGAACCACGATACCAATGAGATTACGACCTTCCGTATAGATTATGACAAAAAATATTTCCTGATGATGTCAAAACCAATTTCCATCGATGAGCCAAACTGCATACACATCCATAAATTGGTATAAGGGCATATCAGGTCGGGGATGGCAGGCAAGCGAAGAGGGATATTGTCAGAAAGCTGACACGCACGCCGCCGCAAGAACGCTGGCGGCGTACTTGGATGTTGGTTAAAGTTCATCGGAAGGGGGAACAAATCTTTGGGACGAAGGATAAAGGTGTGGGCGTTATTGCTTTGTATGGGAACGCTCCTTTTGCTTTTGGGGGCGGCCCCTACGGAGGCGGCAGTGTTTAAATGGAGTGTTTCCGGCATAAGGTTAGAACATAAGAAGATTTCCTTTACGGTTGACTGGGTGGAAAAAGCGCAGGGCGCGACTGTTGTTGTGCTGGACGCCCAGAAGCAGGAAATTTTATCAAAGGATTTTGCCATCTCAAATAAGAAAGAGAATATCGTCCTTGATTTGCAGGGCGAGGAATGCCTTTGCGCCGATATGGAAAATGGCTCTTCCAGGACAGAATATTATTTGTATGTAAAAGACGAACAAGGGGATATCGCCACAGATACCAGCAGGGCGTATTTACAGCATCATACGAACTTTTTGGCGTCCGTGACGGCTTACCCCAATTTGATGGAGATAAAAAATTTTTGGCAGGAAGGCATACATGTGTCGGCGACGGTCAATTTCCAGGAATTTGAGGGAGTCCAGGATGAGGATGGGGACATCATCATTGAATACCCACACCAGGAGGAAGGGGCTTATGTCCAGTTGAAATGGTGGGATGATTATGGGTGTTATGGCACGCGCGACGAGGAAGTGGAAAACGACAGCTATGTCTTTGTCCCCTCTTTGGAGGTCTTTCGGTGCGGTGCGGCAATCATTTACGATAAGCTGTATGCTGACCGGAGGCTTGCGGTGAAGATCGGGGATGAGGTTTATTACAGCAGCTACGGTGCAGGAAATGATTTGAATGTTGTGGACTATCCCGAAATACCAAAGGATACCACTTCGGTGACGGTGTGGGTTGAATGCAAAAACGGAAGCAAATCCAGGGAAGAGGTATGTGACATCTGCGAATGTAAATTGGAAGAATGCAGTTATACGTTAAAAGTATATCCGGGAAAGGCTTTCGGGACAGTCTTGGATAATGGGTACGGGCAGTCGCCTGCCTTGGTATCCGCGACGGTAGGCGGGCGTAAGTATCAGGCAGAGGTGAAAAACGGATCGTTCACACTGGAATATCCGGCACAGAAAAGATATATCCTGGAGTTGGTATTTACGGATCAGCATGGATGTGCTTATACCCGCTTGGCTACGGTATATGACAGTTTGAGCAGTGAGAGCACAGAGGACTGTGTCTGGAAGGAAGATGTCTTAAGGAAATCCGCCAGCGCAGAGATGCCATATAAAGATATGCGGCTGTGCGTGGAAGTCGCAGGGAAAATATATTACAGCAGGTATTCCAGCAAAAGTGACGATATGGTTAAGGCCAGTTACCCACAGCAAAAGGTGGGTACGGCAGTTAAAATCTGGCTGGAACACAAAAATACTTCCCTTACAGAAGCAGCTACATACAGAATTTACAATAAGCCGATCAAGTTTTCGGCAAAGGCAAAGACGACGGGCTTGACCGGCAAATATTTTAGCGACGAAAAGGCGAAAATAGAAGTTATAGCGTCTGGCAAAGTATATAACTGTAAGCTGGTTAAGAAATGGGATGATGAGGGCGACCTTTATTATGGGTTTTTTGCCACCTATCCGAAACAGAAAGTGAACTCATACGTTAAGGTCCAGGTCACAGATGAAAATGGCTACAGCCGTACGCAGAAGTTCAAACTGCAGAATATCCCCCCAAAGTTAACGGTATCTGGGGTAGATTCGGGAAGCGTGAAAATCACTGGCAAGACAGACGCCAGGTCAAAGGTCACAGCGCAGATTAATGGCAGGAAATATAAAGGGAAAGCAAATAAGTCAGGCAAGTTTTCATTCAAAATCAAACAGTCGAAAGCAGGGACAAAGATAAAGGTATCAGTTGTCACGCCGGAAGGTTACACCAAGTCTAAGACGGTAAAGGTCAGGCTTGCAAATGGCTCAGTTGATATTCCCAGTTATGTATACAGGATGAGCAGCAGTATTTCCCTTAAAGTAAAAAAAGGCCAGAAGGGGGATAAGGTTAAGGTAGACGTAGGCGGCAGGACTTATACGAAGACCATAAAGAAGACGAAGAAAACCCAAAATGTGACGGTTAATATCAATCCGGCGGCTGCAGGGACAAGGATTACCGTGAAGCTGTGTGATAAATTTGGCAAAGTAAAAGATACCTGCCAGGATATGGTTTATGTGGGCGACAATATTTTTGTCGGCATGTCCGCCGAGGAGGCATGCTTAACGACCTGGGGCACGCCTAAGAGGAACAATTGGGGCGGCATCATCCAATGGGTGTTCCAAAGCGGCGGCACAAGGCTGTATGTGTATATCCGGGATGGACGGGTCGCTTCCATACAAAAGCTGAGTTATTAAGGGTAGGGTAATATTTACAGGCGGCATTCCTGCTAGTGCAGGAGAGCCGCCTGAGTATTTAATCAAATACCCCGCTGCAAGCAACGGGGTATCAAGCTTGCAACGCTGCAGAGCAGCGGGATATTTGACCCTCGCGGGAATAGAGCTTTTTGAGGCTTTCCATTTTTGCCCCCATATTTTCCAGCATCAAATCCAAAAGCGTCAGGGCAGCCATACATTCCACCACTACGACCGCCCGCGGCACAATGATGGGGTCGTGCCGCCCATGGATGGAAATGGAAATTTCCTCCCCGGATTTGTTGACAGTTTGCTGCGTTGAAGCAATGGAGGGGGTCGGCTTGAATGCGGCCCGGAAAATAATAGGCGCGCCGCTGCTGATGCCGCCTAAGATGCCGCCGGCATGGTTTGTGGCGGTGGCGGCTTGCCCATCCTCCATGCAAAATGCGTCGTTGTTTGTGGAGCCTTTGGCGGCGGCAGCGGCAAAACCGTCCCCGATTTCAAAGCCCTTGACTGCGCCGATGGAAAAGATTGCCTTTGCAAGGTTCGCGTCAAGCTTATCGAAAACAGGTTCGCCGACGCCTGCGGGGACTCCGGTGATAATCCCTTCGACAACCCCGCCTGCGGAATCCATGTGCTCCATGCATTTTTCCAGATATTCCTGGGCCGTTTGGGAGGCTTCGTTGTCCGGCATATAGAGAGGGTCTGAAAGGATTTGCCCTTGGATTCCCTCAAGGGGGCGGTAGCTGCCGGACTTGGGGTTTGTGAGGAAGTTTTCCGCGTTTTTTTGGATTGTGATAGGGCCGATTGCGCGTGAATAGGTCAGGAAAGAAATGCCAAGCTCGTTTAAAACCTTCACGGCGATGGCGCCGCCAGCGACCCGGCCAATCGTCTCACGGCCGGAAGAACGCCCGCCGCCCTGGTAATCCCGGAACCCGTATTTTTCATCAAATGTGTAGTCCGCATGTCCCGGACGGTAGTAGGAGGCGATGTCCCCATAGTCCCGGGAACGCTGGTCTTCGTTAAAAATAATCAGGCTGATGGGCGTTCCGGTTGTCCGCCCTTCAAAGACGCCGGAAAGGATTTCCACCTTGTCAGCCTCTTTGCGGGGCGTGGAATACCTTGATTTGCCCGGTTTCCTTCTGTCTAAAAATTCTTGTATATCGGCTTCACACAGTGCAAGCCCGGCAGGGCAGCCGTCTATGACGACGCCGATTCCTTTTCCGTGGGATTCCCCCCAGGTTGTGATCTGAAAATGTTTTCCATATGTTGAGCCAGCCATAAAGACCTCCTTTTTTAATACCCATTGTAGTCGAATCATTATATCGTTACCATTATAGTTAATATCAGAGGAAATGGAAAGTAGTTTTTGCTTGAGAAAGGAAAATAAATCTGTTATACTTTGTTCGATTAGGTCAGAAAGGAATTAGCTTATGTATAAATTATTAAAGCGGGAAGGCAGGGCGAAGCGCGGGGAATTAAAGACCGTGCATGGCACAATCCAGACCCCGGTTTTTATGAATGTAGGGACGGCGGCGGCAATTAAAGGCGCGGTGTCCACGCAGGATTTACAGGAAATCGGCACACAGGTGCAGCTATCCAATACGTACCACCTCCATGTGCGCCCAGGGGATCGCATTGTGAAGAAACTTGGGGGCCTCCATAAGTTCATGGTATGGGATAAGCCAATCCTTACGGATTCCGGCGGGTTCCAGGTTTTTTCCCTCGCCGGGCTGAGGAGGATTAAGGAGGAGGGCGTGTATTTCCATTCCCATATTGATGGGAAGAAGATTTTCATGGGTCCTGAGGAGAGTATGCAGATACAGTCTAACCTTGCTTCCACAATTGCCATGGCATTTGACGAGTGCCCTTCAAGCGTGGCGGAGCGCGCTTATGTGGAGGATTCCGTAGCGCGCACAACCAGGTGGCTCAAACGCTGCCAGGAGGAAATGCGGCGGCTCAATGGGCTAGAGGACACCATTAACAAGGAACAGATGCTGTTCGGCATTAACCAGGGGGCAATCTTTGACGATATCCGCATCGCGCATGCCAAGGAACTTGCAGAGCTTGGCTTAGACGGCTATGCCATCGGGGGGCTTGCCGTGGGGGAGAGCCATGAGGAGATGTACCATATATTGGATGTGACGGTGCCGCACCTTCCCACAGATAAGCCCACATACCTGATGGGCGTGGGCACGCCTGCAAACATCTTAGAAGGGGTGGAGCGCGGCGTAGACTTTTTCGACTGCGTGTACCCCAGCCGCAACGGGCGGCATGGGCATGTGTATACGAATGATGGGAAGCTGAACCTCTTTAACCAGAAGTTCGAGCTGGATGATAAACCGATTGAGGAGGGCTGCCAGTGCCCGGCGTGCAGGCATTACAGCAGGGCGTATATCCGCCATTTGCTTAAGGCTAAGGAAATGCTGGGCATGCGCCTTTGCGTGCTCCATAACCTGTATTTCTATAATACGATGATGGCGGAAATCAGGGAGGCGTTGGATGCCGGGAGGTTTAGGGCTTATAAAGAGGAGAAGCTTTACCGGATGGGGGTGTGATACGGATTCCCCCGGTTTAT
>CATLBW010000132.1 GCA_949879775.1 uncultured Lachnospiraceae bacterium | reverse complement strand
CATAGTAAGGGCCTTCTCACCCTTCTTGCCCGGGCAGACATTTGCACAGGAACCGCAGCCTGTACAGTCAAGCGCAGAAATTGTCACGCTGAACTTGTAGTCCGGCATTCCTGTCATAGCCAGCGTCTGCATTCCTTCCGGAGCCTTAGCAGCCTCATCCTCTGTCATAGCGACCGGACGGATAACAGCGTGCGGACATACATAGGAGCAGATATTACACTGGATACAGTTCTCTGGGTTCCATACAGGAACGTCAACGGCAATGCCGCGCTTCTCATATGCAGCAGCGCCGGACGGGGTCTGTCCATGCTCATAAGTCTTAACAACAGATACCGGGATCTTGTTACCCTCCTGGGCATTAACCGGAATCTGGATATTATTTACGAAATCTACAACGTCCTGGCGGTCGCCGGTCGCAACCTTGGCAAAACTCTCGTCCTGTGCATCTTTCCAGCTTGCAGGCACCTCGATCTTAACAACGCCCTTAGCGCCAGCGTCAATTGCATCGTAGTTCATCTGAACGATCTTGTCGCCCTTCTTGCCATAAGTTGCCTTAGCAGCAGCCTTCATCAGCTCGATCGCCCTCTCCTCCGGGATAATCTCAGCCAGTTTGAAGAACGCAGACTGCAATACGGTGTTGATACGCCCGCCAAGGCCAATTTCTTTACCAATCTTGATACCGTCGATGGTATAGAACTTAATATCATTCTCTGCAATATATCTCTTAACCTGCCCAGGTAAATGGTTCTCTAACTCTTCCGGTGACCAGGAGCAGTTCAGAAGGAATGTGCCGCCCGGCACTAATTCCTGGACCATGTTATACTTACGCACGTAGGAAGGATTGTGGCATGCCACGAAATTTGCCTGCTTAATCAGGTAAGTAGACTTAATTGCTTTCTTACCGAAACGCAGATGGGACATGGTCACGCCGCCGGATTTCTTGGAGTCATAATCAAAATATGCCTGCGCATACATGTCTGTGTTGTCTCCGATAATCTTGATGGAGTTCTTGTTAGCCCCAACAGTACCGTCAGCCCCAAGGCCCCAGAACTTACAGTTGATGGTCCCTTCCGGAGTGGTAACCGGGTCTTCTTTTACTTCCAGGGAAAGGTTGGTCACGTCGTCATAGATACCAATCGTGAATTCCGCTTTCTCAGTATTATTGTAAACAGCGATAATCTGTCCGGGCGTCGTGTCTTTGGAACCAAGCCCGTAACGTCCGCTTGTAATCTGCACAGACTCGAACTTCGTCCCCTTCAATGCTGCAACAACATCCAGGTACAGCGGCTCGCCGAGGGAGCCAGGCTCTTTCGTCCTGTCTAATACGGCAATCAATTTTGCAGTCTCGGGAATCGCTGCTACGAAAGCCTCTTTACAGAACGGCCTGTAAAGACGAACCTTAACTACGCCGACTTTCTCGCCTCTTTCCATCAGATAGTCGATCGTCTCGTCAATGGTGTCGCATACGGAACCCATAGCGATGATAACCTTCTCTGCGTCTGCCGCACCGTAATAGTTGAAGAGCTTGTAGTCTGTCCCAAGCTTCTCATTAACCTTGTCCATATATTTCTGGACAATTGCAGGCATAGCGTCATAAGTGGAGTTACATGCCTCCCTGCTCTGGAAGAAGATATCCGGGTTCTGCGCGGAACCGTCCTGACGCGGATGGTTGGGGTTCAAAGCATTCTTGCGGAAGCTGTCAATTGCCTCCATGCTTACCATGTCTTTCAAATCTTCATAGTCCCAAGTCTCAATTTTCTGTATCTCATGGGAAGTACGGAATCCGTCAAAGAAATTGATGAAAGGAAGATGCCCCTCTAAAGCTGCGCAATGTGCAACCGGGGTCAAATCCATAACTTCTTGTACGGAAGACTCGCAGAGCATTGCCGCGCCGGTCTGGCGGCAGGCATATACGTCAGAATGGTCGCCAAAGATATTCAATGCATGCGTTGCCACGCAGCGTGCGGATACATTGAATACGCCCGGAAGGCCTTCACCGGCAATCTTATAGAGGTTAGGGATCATCAGCAGCAATCCCTGGGATGCCGTATAAGTGGTCGTCAAAGCGCCTGCTGCCAGGGAGCCGTGCACAGTACCTGCCGCACCTGCCTCAGACTGCATCTCAGTAACCTGGACAGTCTGTCCGAAAATGTTCTTTCTTCCCTGGGTTGCCCATTCGTCTGTAGCTTCTGCCATGACAGATGATGGCGTGATCGGGTAGATGGCTGCAACATCTGTAAATGCATATGAAGCATGAGCTGCTGCATGGTTTCCATCCATGGTTTTCATAGATCTTTTCATTACATTTTTCCTCCTACTTAATATTAAGCATGCTGCTTCCAATAACCGGAAACAGATATGCAGATTTTTCCTTCTTTTATACTATAATGATTATGTCCCAAAAAGTCAATACCTCTCCGCTTTGCTGCGAGGTATTTTCACCTCGCGGCACCTACATTTCATTTCGGTCTGTGCTAAACATGCGCCGCTGGCGCATAGCACCGTCAAATATCCATGCAAGCATGGCTATTTTCCTCATTACTCGCGGGAATCAATACTTTTCACCGGATTTCATGTATTTTTCCTGAAAAACTTCCACTGGGAGGGGACGGTCAAACAGAAAGCCCTGGCCATAACGGAAACCGCATTTCACGAGGAACTTCCTCTGCTCTTCCGTCTCAATCCCCTCAAAAATAACCTCTTCCTTAACGCTGCGGATTAAGCAGCCCATGTTGCGCAAAAACGCTTCCTCATTCTCACGGTTCTCACGGTTGAGGAAACTGCGGTCAATCTTCACAATGTCCGCTGGGATATCAAGCAGCATCCCCAAGGAAGAATAGCCTGTGCCAAAATCATCAATCGCCACCCGAAAGCCCGCCGCGCGAAGCTGCAGCACCTCGGTCTTTACAAGGTCGTAGCCCAGCACAAACAAGCTTTCCGTTATCTCAATCTCAATAAACGGGTGCTCCACACCATACTTATCCGTCAATTCCATAATCCGCTTGTATATCCCATCTTTCTCAAAATGGCACCTGGAAAAATTCACGGAAATGATAGGGAGCTTATACCCTTCGTCCTTCCAGCGCCTCATATAGATTAAGATCTGTTCATACATATAGAAATCAAGCTCTACAATATAGCCCGACTTCTCCAGTATGGGGATGAACACGCCGGGGGATTCCAGCTTGCCGTCCCTCTTCTTGAGGCGGACCAACGCTTCCCCGCCGGAAATCTCCATCTGGTCTAACAGGAACTTAGGCTGGATATATACCTGGAACCTGCTCTCTGCAAGGTCGCTCTGGAACTCAGCCAGAATCTGTTTTTCTAATTCGCGCTGCCTGCGCATCCTGCTCTCATAGACTCTGCAGTATTGCGTACTGCCTTTGATGCTCTTACGGGCGATATTAGCATTTTCAATGGCCGTGTCCAGGCTCTCTCCCACATCGTCTATAAAATAAAGCCCCGTGGACAGCCTGAGGTTGCAGGAGGTATAGACTTCCCTCTGCTGCCTTGAAAATTCCACGTTTGCCCGGGTGACAATCCCTATAATCTCCTCCTTGCCCGCCCCCCAGATTAATGTGACGAACAAATCCGAATAGAGGCGGCAGGAAATCTTGTTATTGCCGCTCCTTATGCGCTCTGCAAACTTCCGAAGGATTTCATTGCCCGCCTCATGGCCGAAATTCTCATTAATATAGGAGAAATCGTTGATATCCGTATACACAATGGCAAACTGCAAACCCGCTTCCCCGCTGGCAAGCTTCTGGGCCGCCCTGTCCTTAAACGCTTCTTCAACGTAAAGCCCCGTCAGCATATCCCGCCGTTTGAGATGGCGGATCTTCCTCTGGTCCTCCTCACGCTGCACACGCAGCGCCACAAACACGGAAAGCATCCGTGTCAGCTCCAAAAACGTCTCTTTTTCAAAATTGCTCCAAACCCGGGGCTTCTCCAAATCACAGAAACTTACGTACCCTTCCCCCAGCTCGAAATAAGAAAAGCTGCAATTGACAAGGGCGCGCATCCCCCTCTCCCGAAACACCGCCTTATCCTTATCCGAGACAAACTCATCGCCCCAGCAATCATTGATATATGCCAGCCCCCATTCGTCAAACCCGCTCATGAACCCATCCCAGTCTTCAAACTTGTCCACAAACTGCGGTTCATAAATGACGCCGTTCTCCCTGGTCCAGCAATTGGTCTGGATAAGCTCGCCCCTCTCCCTGTCGCATTCGAGCACTGAAACAATCCCCAAATCATACTGCCGCCCAATCCGCTCCATCAAAATATTCAGCGAGTCGTTGACGTCTTTGGCATGGGACAGGAGCGTGAACGCCTCCGAAAGGAAATCCATGTCCTGTATTTTCCCCGCTTTGTACTGGTCTATACGCGGCTCGATCCTTGCCGCCTTGCGTATCTTCCAAAGCGGGTCTGTGGCCTCCGCAATCTTGTAACGGTTCTTCCCCCCCTCCTTTGCCTGGTACATTGCCATATCCGCCCTGGCAAACAGGGAGCTGTAGCTCTCCTTGACCGTGCCGATAATCGCCACTCCCACGCTGCAGCTTACCTCAACCTTTTCCTTGCTTCCCCCGTGGTATGTCTGCCGGACATTCCTGCAGATGCTCTCAGCTTTCAGCTTCGCCTGATAATAATCCGTGTGCTTCATAAATACCAGGAACTCATCCCCGCCAATCCGGCCCACAATATCTGTCGCACGGAACAAATCCTTTATCTTCCTGGCAACCGTAATCAGCACATTGTCGCCGAACATATGTCCCAGCGTGTCATTAATGCCTTTAAAATTATCCACGTCTATCAGCATCAGCGCATGTGTGCCGCGGACATTTTGCTTTAGGAATGCCTCTACCTCTGAATTGGTTGTGGACTTATTCAACAGCTTCGTCAGGTCATCCTGCTTGAGCTTTAGCTCCATCTCATCCTGTTTGCGCCGCTCCCTGGTGACGTCCTCCGTGCGCCCTAAGATGCGCAAAATCCTGCCATTTTCCCCGGGGACGCTCTTATAAATCGTCCTGTGCCATGCATATTCCGGCTCCTGCCCTGAATCCGCAACGTTTACGCGATATTCCAGCATCCCTTTTTCCTCTTCCTGGGAAGCACGTTTAATCATGCCGAAAAATTCCTCGTAATCCTCGCGGTATATAATCTCCTCCAAAGCCTTAACCGACACGAAGAAACCCTTGCCTCCCCGGTCCGCGATCATAATGTTGGAACTGGGGGCAATAAAAATCGTCTTGTTCTGCACATCATATTCAAAAGGAAACTCCTGGTTAATCTCCTCCACCAGCTTATAACGCTCTGTCTGGAGGTACAATTCCTCCTCTATCTTCTTGCGCATATGGATATCCCAGCACGACACCAGATAATACGGCGTCCGCTTCTGATAATAAAACATACGCAGGCTTAAGGCAATCCAGCGGATATCCCCATCCTTGCCGCAGATGCGCACGTCGCATCGCTTTATCTTATCCGTATGCATCAGCTCATCCATAATCCCTTGCAGCCTTTCACGGTCCTCACGGTAAACCGCATCCTCAAAGTCATTAGGCAATACCTGGATTTCCTCTTTTGTATAGCCGATAAGCCGAAAGAATTCCTCATTCCCTTTTACCAGCTCCCAATGCTCCATCCCCTGTATCACGGCGCACCCGGTCGGCAGCTTCTGGATCGTCCGATTCAGGCGGCTTATATGCTCCGCATCCCTCCCAGGCGCGATTTCATTTTCCAATACCTTTCGTCCTTCCATATAAAAACCCCATTTTCACGAATATCATCATTGTTATTGCTTTATCATAGCAAATTTTCCATATTTTTTCAATAAAAGTCTTGAAATCTAAAGGATATAAGGTATACTGTTACTGGTAAAATTTAATATAGAAAGGATTGCCGCAATGATTAGTGCAAATAATATATCCCTGAGAATTGGGAAAAAGGCATTATTTGAAGATGTTAATATCAAGTTTACGGAAGGAAACTGCTACGGCCTTATTGGAGCCAACGGCGCAGGGAAATCCACGTTCTTAAAGATTTTAAACGGACAGTTAGAGCCTACGAGCGGAGAAGTCGCCATCACCCCCGGCCAGCGCCTCTCCTTCTTACAGCAGGACCATTTTAAATACGATGAATATACGGTGCTCGATACCGTCATCATGGGCAACAGGCGCCTCTATGAAGTGATGAAGGAAAAAGACGCTATTTATATGAAGGAAGATTTCACGGATGAGGATGGCATACGCGCCAGCGAGCTGGAGGCGGAATTTGCCGAAATGGATGGCTGGAACGCCGAGTCTGACGCCGCGCAGCTTTTAAACGGGCTGGGCATCAGCACGGATCACCACGACGCTACCATGAAGGACCTGCCTGGCGATATGAAGGTCAAGGTGCTTCTCGCGCAGGCCCTTTTTGGCAACCCTGACATCCTGCTTTTAGACGAGCCTACCAACCACCTGGACTTAGACGCCATCGCCTGGCTGGAAGAATTCCTGATTAACTTTGAGAATACGGTAATTGTGGTTTCCCATGACCGCTATTTCCTCAATAAAGTCTGAACGCACACCGAAGACATCGACTATGACAAGATCCAGCTTTACGCCGGTAACTATGATTTCTGGTATGAGTCAAGCCAGCTCTTAATCAAACAGATGAAGGAAGCCAACAAGAAAAAAGAAGAAAAGATTAAGGAATTGCAGGAGTTTATCTCACGCTTCTCTGCAAACGCTTCCAAATCCAAGCAAGCGACTTCCCGGAAACGCGCCCTGGAAAAAATCCAACTGGATGAGATTAAGCCATCCAGCCGCAAATATCCTTATATTGATTTTCGCCCCAACCGGGAAATCGGCAACGAAGTGCTGACCGTGGAGAACTTAAGCAAGACGATTGACGGCGTAAAAGTGTTGGATAATATTTCCTTCATTGCCGGCCATGACGACAAAATCGCTTTCGTGGGAAGCTGCGAGCTAGCCAAGACTACCCTGTTCCAGATCCTTGCCGGGGAGATGGAGCCGGATGAAGGCAATTATAAGTGGGGCGTAACCACCAGCCAGTCTTATTTCCCCAAAGACAACACCAAGATTTTTGACAATGACTTACAGATTGCCGATTGGCTGACCCAATTTTCCGAAATCAAAGACGCCACCTACGTCCGCGGCTTCTTAGGCAGGATGCTGTTCGCCGGGGAAGACGGCGTGAAGCATATGCGGGTATTGTCCGGCGGCGAGAAAGTGCGCGTGCTGCTCTCCCGCATGATGATTGAAGGCTCCAATATCTTAATCCTTGACGAGCCTACCGACCACCTCGACATGGAGAGCATCACTGCTTTGAACAATGGGCTGATGAAATTCCCCGGCGTAATCCTCTTTGCCTCCAGGGACCACCAAGTCGTGCAGACGACCGCCAACCGCATTATCGAATTCCTGCCCAATGGCTCCATGATCGACAAAACGACAACGTACGATGAATATCTAGAAAGCGATGAGATGGCAAGGAAGAGGCAGGTGTATTCCACCAGCAATGCGCAGGAAGAGGATGACTGAGGTTCGGGTTCCTAGTACAACAGGAAATTATCATTGTAGTGAAAGCGGCAGGCGCAATCATCTGATACGCCTGCCGCTGTTTTTATTTATAGGAAAGACCTTGTCACGCTAAAGCGTGAAAGTGTCTTCCTATAAATAAAAACAATTATGCGCACTCGTGCAAGAGGAAAATGTCACTGCGTGACTGCACTCGGCGCGGCAAAGTGTGCAAGCCAGTCCCCCATGAATGGGGGTTGGAGGTTGAAGTGGGCTTGCCCACTTTGTTCTGCCCTGCACCGCCATGGTTATCTCCCCCCGCAGCCATGCCCATTCCCAACCAGCCTTCCATGGTCCATCTCATATACCGTATCACACAAGACCTCGATGTCCTCTTTATTATGGCTGGCAAGTATGACGGTTTTTCCCTCTTTCTTTAATCCCAGGAGAATATCCCGCACATCGCTTACCCCCTGATTATCAAGTCCGTTCATCGGCTCGTCCAAAATCAAAATATCCGGGTTTTCCATAATTGCCTGTGCAATGCCAAGCCTCTGCCTCATACCAAGCGAATATTTGCCAACTTTTTTGCGGCTGTCGGGATCTAAGCCGACCTGTTCCATGCTTGCCCTAATCTGCTCCCTGCCTATCAATTTACGGATAGACGCCAAATATTCCAGATTTTTGTATCCTGTATATCTGCCTAAGAATCCGGGATTTTCAATAATTATTCCCATATTGCCTGCAAAGTCAATGTCTTTTCCGATTTCCTTTTCCCCCACTACAACCCTTCCGCTTGTCGGTTTTAAATATCCAATCATCGTTTTGAACAAAACCGTCTTGCCGGAGCCATTCCTT
>CATLBW010000131.1 GCA_949879775.1 uncultured Lachnospiraceae bacterium | reverse complement strand
CGTTAGCGTGACAAGGTCTTTCCTATAAGATAAGAAAAAAATCCCCGGCAGCCTATCTGACTGCCGGGGACTTGTCCCATAATTTCCAGCTCTTATTTACTTCTTCGCAAATTTTACTTTAAATACATACCACAACGCGCCTGTAATACATACAGAGGAGTAACCGCCGCAGATGATACCAGCCATCAACGGAAGCGCAAACTCACGGATGGAGCTGACGCCCAGGATAAACAGCACGAATACCATGATGAACGTCGTCAATGAGGTATTGATACTCCTGGTAAGCGTCTGGGTAATGCTTCGGTTGGCGACTTCCATAAGGCTTTCCGGGTCTTTCTTCTTCGCCGTGCCTAAATTCTCACGGATACGGTCGAAGATTACGATTGTCGCATTGATGGAATAACCTACAATCGTCAGCATACATGCGATAAAGGTATTTCCCACGGAAACCCTGGCAACCGCATAGAACGCAAGCACCACGAGCACGTCATGGACTAAGGCGATTACCGCGCTGCCCGCAAAACGGATATCCTTAAAACGGAACCAAATATAAATCAACATACAGATTGTCGCAATGACTACCGCCCACACTGCATCGGACCTCATTTCTGAGCTGATGGTCGAGCTGATATTTTCTGCAATAATCCCATTTTCATCCACGCCAAATTCATCTATCAACGCCTGGTTCAGCGCTTCACGTTCATCAAGCTCTAAGGAACGTGTCTTGATGACTACCTGCTTGCTTCCCTCAATCTTCTGTGTCTGCGTATTGGGGTCATTCGTTACCTTCTCAACCACCGGCACAATCTTCTGGTCTATCTCGTCAATGCTGTAATCCTCATTAAACGTCACGGTGGTGGAAGTGCCCCCTACAAAATCCAGGCTATAATTAAGGATATTGTTGCCCTGCCCGCCGTTGATTGCCATCCCGACAAACCCGCCTACAATCAACACTGCAGATATTGCAAAGAAAATCGCCTTTTTGCCAAGGAAATTGACCGTCTTCATGTCCTTTGCCCTGCCATAGAATTTCTCATCCTGCAATCCTAAAGCATAGAAGCATTTCATCAGCCAGCGGGTCACTACCAATGCAGTGAACATGGAGAGCACGATACCGATACCCAGTGTGTAAGCAAATCCCTTTACCGGGCCGGAGCCGCGCATTCCCAAAACGATTGCCGCGATTAGCGTCGTGATGTTGCCGTCCACAATCGCGGACAATGCCTTTTCATAACCAATCTTAATGGCCGAATTAACCGTCTTGCCAGCCGCTATCTCCTCACGGATACGTGCAAAGATAATGACGTTGGCGTCCACCGCCATACCGATGGATAAGATGATACCTGCAATACCAGGCAATGTCAGCGTAATGTCAAAAATCCACAATGCATAAACCGTCAGCGTTGAATATAATACCAGCGCCAGGCTGGCCGTAAAACCGGGCACACGGTACACAACCATCATAAAAAGCATAACCAGTATCAAGCCAATGACCGCCGCCATCAAACTGGTAGAAATCGCTTCCTCACCAAGCTGTGCGCCTACGACCTTAGAATTCAGCTCCTCAAGCTCTAAGGACAGCGAGCCGATACGGATGGTGGAAGCCAAGTTCTCTGCCGCCTCAAGGCTCTCCATCCCTTCTATCTGCGCCCTGCCGCCGCTGATTGCGGAATTTACGGAAGGGGCGCTGATAACCTCACCATCATAGACAATCGGCATGGTCTTGCCGACATTGGCAGCCGTCGCTTCCTCAAACTTCACAGCCCCTTCGTCCGTCAGCGTCAGTTCTACAATATATTCTGTCTGCCCTGTTGTCTGGTTCTTATATGGGACGCCCTGTGCGCTCTGGATATCTGTGCCGCTTACCAGGACATTGCCATCCTCATCCTGAAACTCCATGGAACCAGGCTTGCCTAATTCCTCCAAAATGGAATTCGCATCAGAAACGCCCGGGATTTCAATGTTAATCCTGTCTTCGCCTTCCTGGTACACGCTAGCTTCCGTGCTGTAAGCCTCCACACGTTTCTGCAGCTTGTAGATGGTATCCGCCATGTCCTCACTCGACGGATTATCCTCCACTGCCCCGTAGGTGATGCTGACACCGCCTGCAAGGTCGAGCCCCAGCTTAATATTACGGTTCTCTCCTACTCCAACCGTTGAGATGATGGTTCCGGCATACCATGACATCACTGCCATTATCGCCACAATCAGAACCAAAATCCCCGCTGCTTTTCCTTTTTTCATGATTTTCCTCTCCTGTCTTTTCTCTTACCGGCGCCGCCCAATCATAAGGCTGCCCCGGATTTAATATCTATTGTCTTTTAAAATGCCAAATGCATATTAGACACTATGCCATAGGCTTCCGGCAGCCAAACGCCGGCAGCCTGACGGGCGGCTCGACCTCACGGCTCCTCCGCCAATGCGGCCTTTATCATAATGGCGCATTCAATCCGCTTTTTCTGCAGCTCGCAGCCTATATCGTAAGCGTCCATGATATTGCCATGGAAATGATATGAATTCGCGGCACATCCGCCGCTGCAGTAAAACTTCGCAAAACAGTCCCTGCATTTCTCCTTGGCATATACATTGCAGGACTTAAATTCATCGCGCATCCGCGTATTCTTTATGCCCTCCGTCACATTCCCCATCAGGAAACCTTCATCCCCCACAAATTGATGGCATGGGTAAAAGTCCCCCCAAGGGGTCACTGCAAGGTATTCCGTGCCGGAGCCGCAGCCCGACAGACGCTTAGCCACACAAGGACCTCCTTCTAAATCTATCATAAAATGAAAGAAATTGAAAGCTTTTCCTTCTCTGTGGCGTTTAACCATCTCTATTGCAAGCTTGTCGTATTCCTCAAACAGCCGCGGGAGGTCCTCTTCACGCAGCGCATACCCTTCTTCTGGCTGCGCCACTACAGGCTCCACGGAAATCTGCCGAAACCCCAAATCCGCCAAATGCAGGACGTCCTTGGAAAAATCAAGGTTATTATGGGTAAACGTCCCCCGCACATAATATTTATCCTGTTTCCTGCTCTCTGCAAGCTTCTGGAACTTAGGGACAATCAAATCATAACTGCCTGCCCCCCCTCGGAACGGCCGCATCCTGTCATTCACTTCTTTCCTTCCGTCAATGCTCAGGACAACATTTGCCATCTCACGGTTTACAAATTCCATAACCTCATCATTTAACAGCACGCCATTGGTGGTAAGCGTAAAACGGAACCTCTTATCGTGAAGCTTCTCCTGCTTCCTGCCATACTCCACTAACTGCTTTACCACCCCGAAATTCAAAAGCGGCTCGCCGCCAAAAAAATCCACTTCCAAATTCCGGCGGTTCCCTGAATTGGCAATCAGGAAATCCAACGCCGCTTTGCCAACCTCAAAAGACATCAACGCCCTTCTTCCATGGTATTCCCCTTCCTCCGCGAAACAATAGCGGCAGGCAAGGTTGCAGTCATGGGCAATATGCAGGCACAATGCCTTAACCACAGTGGGGCGATCTTTAAACTGTTCCATGTACCCTTCATAGCTGTCTTCCGAAAACAGTTCGCCTTTTTCGACAAGCTCCCGGACTTCCCCGTAACTCTCTGCAATCTCCGTCTCTGGATATGTACCCTTCAGGATGCTGATAATCTCTTCTTCCGTATTTTCCTTAAACAGGGAAACCACATCATAGGTAACCTCATCCACCACATGCACTGCTCCGCTGTCCACATCCAAAACAAGGTTATAGCCGTTGTTCTTATACTGGTGAACCACGCTAATCCCTCTCTTTCTCTATCTGAATATAACGCACAAATGACCGCTCGTCTTGCGAACGGTCCATGTCGGGCTATCAATGTCTGCGGTTAAAATTATCTGTTTTCACAGCTTTGGTTGCCAACAGTGCAGCTTGTCTTGCATGCAGACTGGCATGAAGTCTGGCACTCACCGCAGCCGCCCTTCTTGACAGTATTCTGTAATTTCCTTGTATTTAATGTCTTTACATGTTTCATAATTAGTCCTTCCTTTCTTATATTTTAGCGATTAGGGTTAGTATAACATACTTTTTCCTATATGCAAAGCATTTTTTATTTTCCAATATCAGCAAATAATGGCGCCTTATTGCTTACCGCCAAGCCAACCTTAGCCAAAAACCCCCGTGCTGATAACACAAAAGGGCTTACAAACAAATATCCAGCTCCACCGGGCAGTGATCGGAACCAAAGACGTCTGTATGGATCTTGGCGTCCTTAAGCTTGTCCCGCAAATCCTCAGATACTATGAAATAATCAATCCGCCAACCAGCATTTTTCTCCCTCGCCTTAAAGCGATAGGACCACCAGGAATAAATTTGCCCTACATCCGGGTAAAAATAGCGGAACGTATCAATATACCCATGGCTCAGCATCACTGAAAATTTCTCACGCTCCTCATCCGTAAACCCTGCATTCCTGCGATTGGTTTTGGGATTTTTCAAATCGATTTCCTGATGCGCCACATTGAGGTCACCGCAGAAAACCACCGGCTTTTTCGCTTTCAGCCCATCTAAATAAGCTAAAAAAGCCTCCTCCCACTCCATACGGTAGGGAAGCCTTGCAAGCTCATTCTGGGAATTAGGCGTATAGCATGTAACAAGGTAAT
Source organism: uncultured Lachnospiraceae bacterium (assembly GCA_949879775.1). Classification (GTDB taxonomy): domain Bacteria; phylum Bacillota; class Clostridia; order Lachnospirales; family Lachnospiraceae; genus Petralouisia. Next base: position 3,841 of record CATLBW010000131.1, on the reverse strand, counting down.
ACGACTCATATTCCAGCGTAATTACACGCCCTTCCTTGTCATGCTCTTCTATGCCGATTCCATGGGCCACTGCCAATGGCTCATGTTTCGTAAAAATTGCCGTGCCGGAATAACCCTTTTTCTGGGCATAATTCCAGTAGCCATAGTACCCTTCTGGTAAATCAAGGGAAATCTGCCCCTCCTGCAGCTTTGTTTCCTGGACGCAGAAGAAATCCGCATCCGCTTCCCGCAGGAAATCAAGGAAACCTTTCTGCACGCAGGCGCGCAGGCCATTGACATTCCATGAGATAAATTTCATTCTTTAAACGCTCCTTCAATTATTATGGTAATTTCATTATAACAATAAGGGGTTTTGGTGTAAAGCCTCTATTGATACGCTGTTTGGGATATATTGCTATCCCGTTACTCGGAAGTTTGACAGGATGATGTTCTCCCGAAACTGAAAGCGCAGCTTGCCGACACAAAGAGCCTTTCCTAAGGAAAAGGGTGCGTACATAGATATTCAGAGTGTAGGCTCATGCACCAAAAATTAAACAGCAGTAAAAAATAATTTCTGTTATTTAACCCACATTCAAAAGACTTTTGAGTTCTAATCAGCTATACTATACACAGAATTGATTTATAAATTGTGAAGGAGATAGTTGAACATGGCAATAGGAAATGTTATCAAAAAATACAGAAAGAATAAAGGTATGACACAGGAGGCGATGGCTGCTCGCCTTGGTGTAACCGCTCCTGCTGTAAATAAATGGGAAAGAGGCAACACACTGCCAGATGTTGCCTTAATTGCTCCTATCGCGAGGCTACTTGGCATTACTACAGATGAACTTCTGTCCTTTAAAGATAAGCTAACAGACGAAGAAATTAACCAATATCTGTCGAAGGTCCAAAAGGACTTGGAGGGCAAATGCTTCCATGATGTATTTCTTTCCGTAGAGGAAATAATTGAGAAATATCCGAATTGCGAAAAACTGATTTGGCAGGCGGCAGTCATTATGGATGCAAACCGAATGGCAATAAACCTCCCAAACAAGGACAATTATGATAATGTGATATTCGGATGGTACGAGAGATGTTTACTCTCAGAGGACGAACGGATTCGTAATCAAGCAGCGGATTCACTGTTTCATGCGTTTGTTCGGAAAAATGATTATGAAAAAGCCGCTCGTTATTTGGATTATTTCTCTCTGGAGAATCCAGAACGCAAACGCAAGGAAGCGCTTGTGAACAGTAAGACAGGCAAACGCACGGAAGCCTATCGTGCATACGAGGAATTGATTTTTAGCGGATATCAACACATACAAATGCTATTAAATGATTTGCGCGTTCTTTATATGGAAGACGATAATCATGAGATGGCAAAAAAACTGGTTAAAGTTTCGTCCTCTGTTGCGTCTACATTTGAAATGGGCAAATATAATGAGGTTTGTTTCGGACTGGATGTTGCAGCATGGGAAAAGGATGTCGTATGGACGGCACATCTTATGCAAGAAATCTTGGATAATATTGGGACGATAGGTGATTTTACAAAATCCAAGCTTTATCAACATATGACACTAAAAACTGTTGTTGACCCTAATTTTTCAGCCGGCTTAAAACAGAAGCTTTTGAAATCTCTCGAAGATGAATCGTTTAATTATATGCAAGAAAATGAAGATTGGAAAAAACTGAAAAGCAGCGTTTAATAACCATTTTGCGTTTTGCCATTTTGTTTACGCCTCCTTTTGGGTGATAAATTTTTATTGTTGCTGTTTTGTTGGATTTGGCTGGTGCAATGAAACTGTAGTTTTAAGATGCTGTAAATTTGGTACAATAGAATACCCCTGTAAGGCTCTGGGAAGCCCATATAGGTGTATTGGATAATTAGTATAGGTTTGGGTATTGATAGAATGTTATTGGAAATGATAGATTCAGATACTAAAAAGCCTACAACTGATAAATTGATCAAATCAGTTATGGGCTTTTAATAATGTCCACGTATTTAGTTTAATAATATACAGAACTATTCCTTCTTAATTGAACGTCTACGAGTAGCGGAAGAGGGATTTGAACCCCCGACACATTGCCAGTTTTCCTTGAAAATACGGCATTTCTTCGATTTTGGCTTGATTACTTTTGATTACTTGGTAATCAATTTAATAGGATATAGCCATTTCAATTTGACGCGTAGCCTCTTCATCAGTTTTATTGTTGAAATAATAATAATTTTTTGTACAGTCGAGTGAAGTATGCCCCATTTGTCTGATTACAAGGCTCTCATCAACTCCTGCATTTATCAATTTAGTAGCATAAGTTTTTCTCACTTTATGCATGGATCTCTCTTTTATGCCAACATAACGGCATATTTTTACAATCTTAACGCTAAATGCTTTCTCTTTAATCCGTTCTCCATTTTTCATGAACATATATTCACCAAACGGATTTATTCTACGAATTTGTTTCAATGTTTTTTGAGCCTCAGAATTTAGAATTATATCTCGATTACCCGCCTCTGTTTTTGGAGATTCACGAACTTCATATATGTATCCTCCTTCTGAATCACGGTAGCGTACTTCTGTCCTTCTTATACAAAGTTTATTATCTTGGATATCCGAAAACTTTAATGTACACAGTTCTCCGACCCTTACACCCGTTTGAAACGCCAACAAAATGCCAAAATTAATTATAGATTTATTTTCCTTTATATAATTAAAAATCCTTTCAACCTCAATATCTGTAAATACTGATTCTTCATCTTTCATGCTTCTTTTAGAAAAACATTTTTTAGGCAACTCCAAATCTCCTAAAAATTGTGTTATACTAATTTCTGTAAATTTTCTTTTTTTAGCATACTTGAAAATACCAATGATCAGTAGCCGTAGACCACTATAAGACTTATTGGACAATTTCATATTTTTAATTGTGTCGCGGATAAACATTTCTAAATCGTCTTCTGTTATCTTTCTAATATCTTTCTTTAATATATCTGAGTTAGCAAAAAACCTTTGAAAGTCTGTTTTGTAACGATCGTATGTTTGCTTTTGAATTTCACCATACTCAAGTTTCTGTAAAAGCCATTCTTTAAATATATCTTCTAAAAATATTTTCTCTGTTTTCTTCCAGTAGCTAACAATTACATCTTCTAAACTCTTTTTTTCACTTCTTTTCACCAATCTCCTTCCATCTTTCTTTGATTCATCCGGCAGATATGTATACCATTTCCCATCCTTTCCCTGCCAGATTTTATACTGGTGCTTGTTTAATAATTCTTCTCTTTTCATAGCTTCCATGCTATTCTGTATATCGTTAATGTCAATCATACCATTATTTATTATAAACTGCAATAATTCACTCTTATTTAATCCATTTTGCAGGTTATCCATTCCCATATTATTTTCTATAATATTCACCTCTGTATTCCATTAATATTCAAATTAAAAGGCATAAAATAACTTTATACCCTGTCTCTATATTAAATTTTCATATTATATAAGGCACTGCACACAACGCACAATGCCTTATCATCCCATAACTAATATCCATATTATCAGCACCCTATTATAATGGGGCATCCCCATTATCCCATGCCAATAATATCTATATTGTCATTATCTCACACAAAGTATATTATTACATTCCATCCATCACATATATAAGGGCACAGGGGATGCCTATGCCCTTATACTAAGACAGCAGCCCCATTTACCTGTCATTATTCTCCAATTCCAAGCAGAGCAAGGCAGACTCATACCTCTCCTCCAGCCTCCCGAATTCCTCCACTTTCTCCATGTACCTTTTTTTCACGTCGCTTAATTCATTGGTTAATTCTTTATATTCATCCTTATACCTCTGTAGCCCCTCA
>CATLBW010000130.1 GCA_949879775.1 uncultured Lachnospiraceae bacterium | reverse complement strand
ATTACAACTGTATAGATGGGAATTGGGATGAGGGGAGTTCCTCTTTGATGTCCTTACCTCTATACCAACAAGAAAGAATAAGTCTGTAACAGGATTTTTTTGGTTACAAACTTATTATACGAGGAAACTTGATATGCGAATAAAGAAAAACAAGCAGGCAGAGGGCGGCCCTAAGCGGGAGTTGAAAGAATATGTGGAAAAACAGCACATTATTGTGTTTGTGGCAACCCTTGTATGGGGGATTGCCGCACATGGGTATATGTTTTTCAATAAATTTTCCTGGCATGATGATATGAGCCACTTTCTGGATGTTGGGACAACCTATCATTCTGGCAGATGGTTTTTGGGGGTTTTAGGGGAAGGCGTACAGCGTTATCTGGGAAATGTCAGCGTGCCATGGTTTTACGGGCTGCTTTCGTTGCTGTTCCTTGCAGCGGCAAACGTCCTTCTTGTAGAATTGTTTCGTTTAAAGCGGGCGGGTATTTGCATACTGCTGGGAGGGATGATGGCGGTATTCCCATCCTGGGTGTCCACTTACGGATATATGTTTACGGTAGCCTACTATGCATTTGCAGTGTTTTTAGCAGTGCTGGGCATCTATCTTGTGTGCACTTTGAAGAAAAGCTGGTGTGGCATTTTGCTGGGGGCGGCGTGCGTCTGCCTTTCACTGGGCATTTACCAGGCGTACCTGCCGTTGGCGGTGACGGTGCTGGTTATTGCTTTTATGGATAGGGTGATTAGAGAACCGGAGCGTTCTTTTCGGGAACACTTTTGGCAAGGGTTTTCCGGGGTGTGCGCTGTGCTGCTGGGGCTTATTTTTTACTTTGTGATGAATTATATCTTTCTGTCTGTGAAGCATATATCATTGACCGATTATAAGAATATCAACCAGATGGGACAGACTAATATCAGGATGATGGTAAAGGGGATTGCGACAGCATGGAAAGAATTTGCTATACCGCCTAAAGGCGGCGGGCTGGATATGTATATGCAGTCTGTCAGGCCGATTTATTATGCGGTCTTGGTGTTGACTGTCTGCTTTTTGGCATTCCATATGGTGCAGCTCTGGAAAAAGGACCATGTCACAGCATTCTTTTTGCTCGGAGGGGCTTTGTGCTTTCCCATAGGGGTCAACTTGTTATACCTGATGGGGGATATTGCCGCTTTCCATGGGATTATGCTGTTCGCAAAGGTAATGGTCTTTATACTGCCGCTTGTCCTGGTGGAAAGAATAGAGGCAGATATGTGGAATGTCAAAAAATATGGCGTACGGCTTTTGTGTGCCCTGTTGGTATTTGCCGGGGTATTTTATACGCATTTTGCCAATGTCTGCTATTTACAAGCAGATTGCCGGCAAAAGGAAGTGATTTCCTGGATGAATGTATTGGTTGCCAGGATACAGAGCGAGGAGGGATATCGCAAAGACCTTCCGATTGCGTATTTGAATTGTGATTACAGAGGGAGCACGATATATCCCACTACCACGCTGATGAAGCTGCCGGGTGTGGAGATTATCCCGTATGATGGGAGTTTTTCGCATTGGAAGATAGGGTTGTCCCGCTGGTGCGGCTTTGCCCATGAGGAGCTTACGGATACTTCCCAGATTGAATCCCTGCCGGAGGTCCAAAATATGCCCGCTTACCCGGACGCAGGCTCCGTGCGTATCATAAATGGGGTGATTGTTGTTAAATTTAATATTTCCTAAATTTAATATTTCCTAAAACTTTATTATTATCATTAGCTGCAGTATAGCTTGGTGCCATCATTAAGAGTGATGGGAAAAAGCTCCTGCAGCTTATTTTTGCGGTAAATGAGCGAGTTTTTATGGATGTGCAGGCGTTTGGCGATGGTGGCGGTGACATAACCCTAAAGCAAGAAAGGGCTTGAGACAGCAACTTGAACCTTGTAGTTGCTGTTTGAATTTTCACACAATTCACATGGAATCTTAAGCACAAAGCAAAAGACAACAAAAAGTAAAAGAAAAAATCAGGGGAGTTATGTTCGAATTGTTTGCGTATAGCTAAAAATATACAGGATAACAGACAAATATTCAGATAATAATCCCAATTAAAATAAATAATCAAATTATCAGAAAACTATAAGAAAAAAACAGTTTACAAGCAGGGGAAAAAGGTGTATAGTATTTCTCAGAGCAACACTTTACCATGGCAAAGCAATCATGGTGAAAATTGATTCATGAAGAAAGTGAATATTTTGCTATCATGGATAGGGCAGGGAGGATGAGAAGATGCAGGAGACAAAACGGACAGCAATGGGGATGTATGATCCCAGGTTTGAACATGATAACTGTGGAATTGGCGCGGTAGTGAATATCAAAGGCGTCAAGACGCATGGGACGGTAGAGAATGCATTGAAGATTGTAGAGAACTTGAAGCACAGGGCAGGAAAGGATGCAGAGGGGAAGACCGGAGACGGCGTAGGTATTCTTTTGCAGATTTCCCATAAGTTCTTCAAAAAGGCAGCGCAGCAGGCGGGAATTGCTTTGGGAGAAGAGAGGGATTATGGAATTGGTATGTTCTTTTTCTCTCAGGATGAACTAAAACGCAATCAAGCCAAGAAGATGTTCGAGGTCATTGTGAAAAAGGAAGGCATGGAATTTCTGGGCTGGCGGCAGGTGCCGATTGCGCCTGACAAGCTGGGGCAGAAGGCCGTTGACTGTATGCCTTATATTATGCAGGGATTTGTAAAGCGCCCGGACCATGTGAAGAAAGGACTTGATTTTGACCGTAAATTATATGTGGCGCGCCGCGTGTTTGAACAGTCTAATGATGATACTTATGTTGTTTCCCTGTCTAGCAGGACGATTGTGTATAAAGGGATGTTTTTGGTGGAGCAGCTTCGGCAGTTTTTTGCGGATTTGCAGGATAAGGATTACGAGTCGGCGATTGCCACGGTGCATTCCAGGTTTTCTACCAATACGAACCCAAGCTGGGAGCGGGCGCATCCCAACCGTTTTATTGTGCATAATGGGGAGATTAACACGATTCGCGGAAATGCGGATAAGATGCTGGCGCGTGAGGAGACGATGGAGTCCGAACATCTGCGCGGGGAGCTGCAAAAAGTGCTTCCAGTTGTCAATGCGGAAGGTTCTGACTCGGCAAGGCTTGATAATACCTTGGAATTTCTGGTGATGAGCGGCATGGACCTTCCGCTGGCCGTGATGATTACCATCCCGGAACCCTGGGCGAACAATGGGTTGATGAGCCAGAAAAAGAAGGATTTCTATCAATACTACGCAACCATGATGGAGCCTTGGGACGGCCCGGCGTCTATTCTGTTTAGTGACGGCGATATTTTAGGAGCGGTCCTTGACCGCAACGGCCTGCGCCCTTCGCGCTATTATATTACGGATGACGATTACCTGATCCTTTCTTCTGAGGTTGGCGTGTTGGAGATTGAACCAACGAAAATTGTCGCGAAGGAACGTCTTCGCCCTGGAAAAATGCTTCTGGTAGACACGGTACAGGGCAGGGTTATCGACGATGATGAATTGAAGGAGAAATATGCTGGCAGGCAGCCGTACGGCGAGTGGCTGGACCGCAACTTGATTAAGCTTGCAGATTTAAAGATTCCCAACCAACGTGTGCCGGAATACACGAAGGAAGAACGCCAGAGGCTGCAAAAGACATTTGGCTACACCTATGAATCCTTGAAGGAGGCGATTCTCCCCATGGCAAAGAATGGCGGGGAGGCGATTTCGGCTATGGGCATTGACACGCCGCTGGCAGCATTGGCGGGCGACCACCAGCCATTGTTTAATTATTTCAAACAGAAATTTGCCCAGGTGACAAACCCGCCGATTGACTCTATCCGCGAGGAGGTTGTAACCAGCACTACCGTATATATTGGCGAAGACGGCAACCTTTTGGAAGAGAAGCCCTTAAATTGCCAAGTATTGAAGGTGGATAACCCGATTCTCACCAATACGGATTTAATGAAAATCAAATCCATGAAAGTAGAGGGATTCCATGTGGTGGAAATTCCCATTACCTACTATAAAAATACCAGTTTGGAAAAGGCGATTGACCGTCTGTTTGTGGAGGCGGACCGTGCATACCGCGATGGGGCCAATATCTTAATCCTCTCTGACAGGAGCGTGGATGAGAACCATGTGCCGATTCCCTCACTGCTGGCGGTGTCATCTTTACAGCAGTATTTGATTAAGACGAAGAAGCGGACGGCGCTGGCGATGATTCTCGAATCCGGCGAGCCTAGGGAAGTGCATCATTTTGCAACTCTGCTCGGCTACGGCGCCTGTGCCATCAACCCTTATCTGGCGCAGGATACGGTGAAGCAGTTGATTGACGAGCATATGTTGGATAAAGATTATTATGCGGCGGTGGCTGACTACAACAACGCCATTCTCCATGGCATTGTCAAGATTGCCGCAAAGATGGGTATTTCCACAATCCAGTCTTATCAAGGGGCAAAGATTTTTGAGGCAATCGGTATCAGCGCCGATGTAATTAACAATTATTTTACCGATACGGTCAGCCGTATTGGCGGGATTACCTTGAAAGACATTGAGCAGGATGTAGACGCGCTTCATTCCAGCGCATATGATCCGCTGGGGTTGGAAACAGATTTAACGCTTGAGAGCCGTGGCCGCCATAAGATGCGCAGCGGTGCGGACAGCCATCTTTATAATCCGCTGACGATCCATTTGTTGCAGGAATCTACGAAACGCGGCGATTATCAGCTATTCAAACAGTACACGGCGGCTGCGGATAAACAGGAAAGGGACGCCAATATTCGAGGGATGATGACGTTTAAGTTCCCCAAAAAGGGCGTGCCGATTGAGGAAGTGGAGAGCGTGGATGCAATTGTGACGCGTTTTAAGACGGGGGCTATGTCTTATGGCTCCATTTCGCAGGAGGCGCACGAGACTTTGGCGATTGCCATGAATCGTCTGCATGGGAAATCCAACAGCGGCGAGGGCGGCGAGAGCCCGGAACGTCTCGTGGCCGGCAGGGACGGCGTCAACCGCTGTTCCGCAATCAAGCAGGTGGCGTCTGGGCGGTTTGGCGTTACCAGCCAATATCTGGTGAGCGCCAAGGAGATTCAGATTAAGATGGCACAGGGCGCAAAGCCGGGAGAAGGCGGACATCTGCCGGGACAAAAAGTTTATCCTTGGATTGCCAAGACAAGGCTCTCAACGCCGGGCGTTTCCCTGATTTCACCGCCGCCGCACCACGATATTTATTCCATCGAAGACTTGGAGCAATTGATATATGATTTAAAGAATTCAAATAAACAGGCAAGAATTACGGTCAAACTGGTGTCGGAGGCAGGTGTGGGAACGGTTGCCGCAGGCGTGGCAAAGGCTGGCGCACAGGTAGTTTTGATTTCTGGTTATGACGGAGGCACCGGAGCCGCGCCTGCAAGTTCCATCCACAATGCCGGGCTTCCCTGGGAGCTGGGGCTTTCCGAGACGCACCAGACCTTAATTCTCAATGGTTTGCGCAATAAGGTGCGCATTGAGACCGATGGAAAATTGATGACCGGGCGTGACGTGGCGGTTGCCGCCATGCTGGGAGCGGAGGAATTCGGCTTTGCTACTGCGCCGCTGGTAACGATGGGCTGTGTGATGATGCGCGTTTGCAATCTTGATACTTGTCCGGCAGGCATTGCCACCCAGAACCCAGAGCTGCGCAAACGCTTTGCAGGCAAACCGGAATATGTGATTAATTTTATGCGTTTTATCGCCGAAGAGCTGCGGGAATATATGGCTAAGCTGGGCGTCCGTACTGTGGATGAGCTGGTAGGCCGCAGCGACTTGCTGAAAGTACGGGAAGATTTAAGCGAGAGGGAGAAGGAATTAGACTTATCGGGAATCCTTGACAATCCCTTTGCCGGACCTAAGTCTAAGGTTATCTTCGATCCCAAACAAGTTTATGATTTTGAATTAGAAAAGACCAAGGATGAAAAAATCCTCTTAAAACAGTTGAAAACAGCTTTGGAGAGCGAGCAGAGGCGCAGCCTTGACGTGGAAGTGACAAATACGGACCGTTCGTTTGGCACGATTTTCGGTTCAGAGATTACCAGGCGTTATGCGAACAGCCTTGCAGAAGATACGTTCCTTATTAAATGCAGCGGCGCCGGCGGCCAGAGCTTTGGGGCGTTTATCCCCAAGGGATTGACGCTTGAGCTTGTAGGGGACAGCAACGATTATTTCGGCAAAGGTTTGTCCGGCGGCAAGCTGGTGGTTTATCCTCCGGCCGGCGTCAGGTACAGGCAGGATGAGAACATTATCATCGGAAATGTTGCGCTCTATGGAGCGACCAGCGGAAAGGCATTTATCAACGGTGTTGCCGGAGAGCGTTTCTGCGTGCGCAACTCAGGAGCCAACGCAGTGGTGGAAGGCGTCGGCGACCATGGCTGCGAATATATGACGGGCGGCAGGGTAGTCGTTCTTGGAAAGACTGGGAAAAACTTTGCGGCGGGTATGAGCGGCGGTATTGCATATGTGCTGGATGAGGATAATGATTTATATACCAGAATTAATAAGGAAATGGTATTTTCCCAGGAAATTACTTCTAAATATGATGTAATGGAGCTGAAAGACATGATAAAAGAACATGTTGCGCTGACAAATTCGCAGAAAGGTAAGGAAATTCTTGAGGACTTTAGCCGTTATCTGCCGAAATTCAAAAAAATTGTGCCCTACGATTACAACCGCATGATGATGGCAATTGTGCAGATGGAAGAAAAGGGACTAAGCTCCGAACAGGCGCAGATTGAGGCTTTTTTTGGCATGAGGACTTGACCTAAGGAGGGACCCACTGATTTGGCATGAGGAGGGACCCGGCGGAGCCGGGAGGAGCCCTGATGCCTCATCCAGATGCCAAAGAAGTAGATTGGGAGGATGCCTTAGGTCTCCTGGAATAGGAAAAGACGTAAACAGGAGCCGGGAGGAGCCCTGATGCCTCGTTGAACGGGCAATGTTCAATAGCTGATTAAGTAAATATCTAGGGAGGAATTTGTCATGGGAAAACCAACAGGATTTATGGATTACAATAGACAGACGGCAGAGGCGGTTGCGCCGAAAGAGCGCATCCAGAATTTTAACGAGTTTCACACGCCTCTGTCGAAAGAAGAACAACAGAAACAGGGCGCGCGCTGTATGGCTTGCGGAGTTCCCTTCTGCCAATCAGGTATGGAGATTATGGGTATGACGTCCGGCTGCCCTTTGCACAACCTGGTGCCGGAGTGGAATGATCTGGTTTATACGGGGAATTGGGAGCAGGCGTACAGCCGCCTCAAAAAGACCAATAATTTCCCAGAGTTTACCGCTCGTGTGTGTCCGGCGCTCTGTGAGGCGGCATGTACTTGCGGCAATTATGGGGATGCCGTTTCTGTGAAGGAAAATGAATTTGGAATTATTGAAAATGCATATGAGCAGGGGTTTGCAAAAGCGCAGCCGCCGAAAGTGCGCACCGGCAAGAAGGTGGCGGTTATCGGTTCCGGCCCGGCGGGGTTGGCGGCGGCGGACCAGCTCAACAAACGCGGACACCAGGTGACTGTGTATGAGCGCGATGACCGTGTGGGCGGGCTTTTGATGTACGGGATTCCCAATATGAAATTGGAGAAGCATATCATCGAGCGGAAAGTAAAAATCATGGAGGAAGAGGGCGTAACGTTCCTCGCAGGTGTTAATGTGGGCGTGGACGTCAAAGCAGCCAAGCTCTTAAAGGACTATGACAGAGTTATCCTTGCCTGCGGCGCCAAAAATCCCAGGGATATCAAAGCGCCTGGCAGGGATGCAAAAGGCATTTATTTTGCGGTTGACTTTTTGGCGGCGACGACAAGAAGCCTGCTTGATTCCGAGCTGAAGGACAAGAAGTACATTTCAGCAAAGGGCAAGCGTGTCGTGATTATCGGCGGCGGCGATACGGGAAACGACTGCGTAGGCACATCCATCCGCCACGGCGCGGTATCTGTGGCTCAGCTTGAAATGATGCCGAAAGCGCCGGATGCTCGCGCGGAAAACAACCCGTGGCCGGAGTGGCCCAAGGTTTGCAAGACAGACTACGGCCAGGAGGAGGCAATTGCTATGTTTGGGCATGATCCGCGAGTTTACCAGACTACGGTAAAGGAATTTCTCAAAGACAAGAATGGCAATCTCAGCGGTCTTGTCACGGTTAAATTAGAGAGTAAAAAAGATGAAAAGACCGGACGCATGGCAATGGTGGAAGTAGCGGGCAGTGAGAAAAAGATGGAAGCAGACCTGGTCCTGATTGCAGCGGGATTTTTGGGTACGGAGAAATATATCGCAGATGCGTTTGGCGTTTCCTTGAATGAGCGCACGAATGTAAGCACAAAATCAGAGCGGTATGAGACGAATGTGAAAAATGTATTTACCGCCGGGGATATGCACAGAGGACAGTCGTTAGTTGTATGGGCAATCCGCGAAGGAAGAGAAGTTGCAAGGGAAGTCGACGAGAGCTTGA
>CATLBW010000129.1 GCA_949879775.1 uncultured Lachnospiraceae bacterium | reverse complement strand
AGTAACATTATCGTTACTGCCCACTCGTAGCCTGTCATATTTTGCTTTGAAAAACCTCTGGAAAAAGATTACAGGAAATAACCTGTATTTTTTTGCGTTTTTTACATATACCACAGATAACAGGAATTTTGCCCATAACCCATGTTCGCCATTGGATTTTTTACATGGATTTTACATATACCTCTCTCTGATTTCACAAGCGCGTGGTACAGTGATCCTACATTATTGAAAGCGAGGTACAAAACCATGGATTTACTCAGCATATTTACAATGCTCGGCGGGCTAGCCCTGTTCCTGTATGGAATGCACCTTTTAGGCGAAGGGCTTGCAAAAGTCTCCGGCGGCAGGATGGAGGCGATTCTCTCCAAGCTGACCGACAGCCCCTTAAAGGGCGTGCTGCTCGGCGCAGGCGCAACCGCCGTCATACAATCTTCTTCCGCAACTACCGTGATGGTGGTCGGCTTTGTCAATTCAGGCATCATGCAGCTACGGCAGGCCGTAGGCATTATCATGGGCGCCAATATCGGGACTACGATTACGTCCTGGATTTTAAGCCTCTCCGGGATTGAGAGCGATAATCTTTTTGTCAAGCTCTTAAAGCCAGACGCGTTCTCGCCCATCCTTGCGATGATTGGCATCATTTTACTTATGTTTTGTAAATCTGAGCGCAAAAAAGACGTAGGCACAATCCTCATAGGGTTCGCCATCCTTATGTTCGGCATGGACTCCATGAGCTCTGCGGTGGCGCCGTTAAGGGATATCCCCGCATTTACAAATTTGTTTGTGGCATTTTCTAACCCGATTGTCGGCATGATTGCCGGGACAATCCTCACTGCCATTATACAAAGCTCCTCAGCGTCCGTCGGCATCCTCCAGGCTCTTTGCATCACTGGGGCAATCCCCTATTCCGCAGTGCTGCCGATTATTGCCGGCCAGAATATCGGCACCTGTGTCACTGCCCTCCTTTCCTCCATTGGGGCAAGCGTCAATGCCAGGCGGGCGGCGTTCATCCATCTGTATTTTAATGTGATTGGCACGGCTGTCTTTATGGTTGGCTTTTACATCATCCATTATATCTCGCCCTTTGATTTCCTAGAGCAGGTTGCCACGCCCTCGGGCATCGCCGTTACGCATTCCTTTTTTAATATTTTTGCCACCATTATCCTGCTTCCTTTCTCTTACAAACTGGTAACGCTGGCAAGCATTTCCGTGCGCGACAAGGAAGAGAAGGTGGAGCCAGGGCTTCCCGCTAAGCTGTCCCCTTTGGCAAACATGGATAAACGCTTTTTAGATAACCCGACGTTTGCGCTCAAGCAGTGCAAAAAGACAACAGGCGCCATGCTAAAACTGGCAAATGAATCCGCGGAGGAAGCAATCGCGCTCATTTCCGAATACAGTGGGAAAAAGGCTTCCTATGTCGAAGAATTGGAAAATTATGTCGACCGTTATGAAGATGAAATCAATGATTATATTTTTAAGATAGATTTAGCGCCCTTGTCCGAAACCGATTCCCGGGACTTGTCAGCTATGCAGAACTGCGTGGGCAATATCGAACGTGTGGCCGATTATGCATTGTCCATTGTGCTCAGCGCCAAAAAAATGGAAAAAAAGAAACTTGACTTCTCCAAAGAAGCAAAAGAAGACCTCAAATTATACAGCCGTACCGTCCTGTCCCTGATAAACCACACGGCGGATTATTGGGAAAACCCCGACCCGTTAATTGCAAACGACGCCTGCCAACTGGAACATGAATTGAGCAGGATTGAAAAACGAATTATCAAAGTGGAAAAGAAACGCCTGAAAAAGGATAAATACAGCGTAGACATAGGCTTCATCCTCTCAGATATCCTCTTAGGCATGAAGAAAGTGACAGAACACAGCCTGCAGATTATTGAATCCTTACAATTTTCTAATCCGTAACCGGAACACTGACGTCCGGAAATTCCACGCGCACCGTCGTCCCAATCCCCACATCGCTGTCCAGGGAGACAGACGCGCCATGGACCTGTGCAATATGCTTGACGATTGCCAGCCCAAGACCTGTGCCCCCGGTCTTTCTGGAACGGCTTTTATCCACACGGAAAAAACGTTCAAACACACGTTTCTGGTATTTGGGGGAAATGCCGATGCCATCGTCCTGGACAATCAGCTTGTCCGTAACCGTCACCCACACATGGCCGCCCTGCCGGTTGTAGCGGATGGCATTGTCGCACAAATTATAGAGCAGTTCTTCCATCAGCCTTCTGTCAGCCCGGATGACAAGCGGCGTGCCCTTCAAAGAAAGCGTAACGCCGTGCTTGTCGGCAATTGGGCGCACCATCTCCATACAATGGCCAGCAAGCCCATACACGTCGACCGGCTCAAAGGAAAGACCCTCATCCGGCGAGCCGTCAAGCTCTGATAATTGCAAAATATCGTTAATCAACGCCAGCAGGCGCTGCGCGTTCCCATGGATCTGCTCCGCAAAGCGCCGCCCCTCCTTTTTGGAGGCCATGCCTGTGGCAATCAATTCCGCATAGCCGGAAATGGAGGTCAGCGGCGTTTTCAGCTCATGGCTTACGTTGGCGGTAAATTCCTGGCGCATCCTGGCGTTCATCAACGCTTCCTCATGCCGGGAGCGGATCAATTCAATAAACGGCATCAGCTCTTTGTAGGTAACGACGTTTTGCAGGTTCCCCATATCAGACGCCATCTGCTCGATGGGTGAAACAAAAGCTTTTGTAAGCTGCCTGGCAATCCACACAGAAATCAGAAAAGATAAAACGGCGATTAACAAGGTGATGGGCAGCGTATTGCCATAAACATTCCAGATACTGCCCGCCTGCTTTGCAATACGTAAGATTGTCCCATCCGCTGTGCGCCTGGCATAAAAGAAAATATTCTGCCCCATCGTCTTGGACTTGCGCACGCTCATGCCTTCCCCTTTTTGCGCCGCCAGCACGACTTCCGGCCTCTCCTTATGGTTGTCCAGGGCGCCGTTTCCCAAATAGCTGTCATAAAGGACCGAGCCATCCTGCGCAATCCAGGTAACCCGCAGCGCATCGTGCGGATTCACCACCCCTTCGTCCTCCATGCGCTCCATGAAGTCTAAATCCTCCATCAGTTCCGCAAAAGAAGAAAGCTCTGCAAAAACCTCTTTCTGGAAAAACCGGTACGAAACTGCCGTGGTAAAAAACACGCTGAGCAAAATTGACACTGCGATTACCACCATAAAATTGAGGTTAATTTTCCTTGCCATTCCCATACTCCTTATCCTGCCTGGTCAATGCCTGGCTGCTGATAGCCTTCGCCCTGCCAGGGCAATGCCCGGCTGCTGATAACCATGCAGCCCGCTCACTGCAGGAGATAGCCCACATTCCTCACGGTCTTAATATGCGCCCCAGCCTCTCCCAGCTTTTTGCGCAGCGTCTTGATATGCACGTCCAGCGTCCGGGATTCCCCGAGGAAGTCGATGCCCCATATTTTTTCCATCAACGCGTCGCGCGTCAGGACAATGCCTGCGTTCTGCATAAGGAGGGATAAAAGCTCAAATTCCTTATAGGTCAGTTCCACCTTCTCCCCCGCTACCCGGCAGGAACGGATTGCCTTGGACAACACGATATCGGACAACATAAGCGCGCCCTCTTCCTCCTTGGGCTTTGCCCTGCGAAGGAGCGCCTTCACCCTCGAGATTAATTCCATCACGCCAAACGGCTTCGTAATATAATCATCCGCCCCCATATCAAGCCCTTTTACCTTGTCAAGCTCCGTTGTCTTAGCTGTCACCAAAATAATCGGCAAATCCCGCGTACCCGGCCATGCGCGCAGCTTCTTTAAGACGGAAATGCCGTCTTCATCCGGCAGCATAATATCTAAAAGGATTAAAGACGGCGTCCGCCCTTGTATGCTTGCCAGGAAATCCTGGGCGCACTCAAACCCAACCGCTTCATAGCCGCTGTTCTTTAAGGCAAACATTTCTATCTCACGGATGTTGGCGTCATCTTCAACCACATAGATTGTTTTCATACGGTCACCTCACTCAACCTTATTGTTTTGCGGCAAATGGACGCAGACCCTAAGCCTGCCCCCTTCATATTCCGCAGAAACCTTTCCGCCCATCTTCTCCGCCAGGGTACGGGCAATCGCCAGCCCTAAGCCTGTGGAGCTGCTGGCCGCTTCCACTGTATAAAAACGGTCAAACAACCTTCCCACTTGCACCTCATTAAGCCCGCGCGCCGTATTGGCAAATATGATATCCCCATTTGCGGATAATGTGATATCCAAATCCCCTTCACTGTATTTGGCGGCATTATTTAAAAGGTTGGAAAACACACGCGCCAGCGCCGATTTATCAAGCGTCCGCACCACCTTTTCCTGCGGCATGCAAACCTGCGGCACAATGCCGCGCGCCTTGAAAGCAGAATAAAACGAGGCGACGCTCTCCTCAAGCACACGGTTCACAATGACAGGCTCCCCCCCTGCGTGGCCCTCTCCCGAGGTTATCACCGAGTAACGGAACAGCTCTTCCGTAAGCTCTGATAACATCTCGGCACGGTTACGGATGATGCCAATATACCTCGATGACGATACGGAATGCTCCTCCTGCTCCAGCAAATCCAGGTAACCGCAGATTGCCGTCAGCGGCGTGCGCAAATCATGTGAAATATTCGCCACCGCTTGTTTCAATTCCAAATCCCCTTGCGTGTAACGATGCCGCTGCGCGCGCAGCTTGCGAAGCTGCCGATTAATCTCATTTGCCAGCCTGCGCATATGCCGATCGCGCGAGGAAATATCAATCAATGTGTTGGTATCGGTTATGAGCCGCCTGGCAAAACCGTCTGCAATTTCCCTGGCGGCTTTTTGCAATAGATAGATTTTCACAAGCAGCGCCGCCACACATACAGCCATCATGCCGATGGCCGCCCATAACCAGGTTTCCATAAAAATGCCCCTTTATTTCAGATTCTTTCTTTTAAACAGCGCGATGCCGCACACAGTCGGCACAACCGTAAGAAAGACGGAAGACAGCGCCATCCGCACATAATTAGCGATTCCTAGCTGCCACATCAAAATGCCCTGCCCGGTAGGCAAAAAGTCAAGCAGAAATTCATAAACTGCCCGCTTGGCGCCGCCGACATAATCGGGATTAGGCTGCGGCTCTCCCATCTGTATGCCGCCCATAGTCATTTCCACGCTGCTCGCCATTTCCGGCTGCTGTAATCCATTGTATATCATGCTGGCCATTACAAGCAACCCTAAAAACAAGAAAATGGAAATGGCAACTGTGAGAGCTTTATTGGTTGACAGCATACTAATTAAGGTAAAGATGGACGAAAACGCCGCCACAAACAAAACCGCCGTCAATAGATACAAAAGCAGATGCGGCATGCCCATCTCCCAAAAACCAAGCGCAGGCACGCCAACCAAAGCCCCAACCAGCCATACCGCCACCATAAGCAGCGTCGCCACGAACGTGGCCGCCAGGTTGGCAAGGTAAATGCCCTCCCGGGTATGCCCGACAATCAGCTTATTGCGAATTGTGCCGTCACTGTACTCCGTGCCGAGGAACATACTGCAAAGCAAAGCGGAAAACAGGCCGATTACCACCGCAAAATGGAAGTAATAATCATCCAGGCTGCGATTGTATTCCGTCAGGCTGACAGTCGCCTGCCGAACGCCGTTCAACATATAGAAAAGGGCATAAGCAAGCATCGCCCCCATGCAGAGCCAAAACGTTTTGTCCCGAAAGAGGCGGGAAAAATTAGCGGATAATAATTTATGCATTTTTACCACCTCCCACCAGGCTGACATAATAGCTCTCCAGGCTTTCATCATGCTCCTGCATGGAGACGACTTCACAATTTTCTTTCTCCAACAAAGACGCCATCTGCGAGACATTTATTTTCGCGTACACATCCGCTGTATTCGCAGAAAGGATTTTATAATCCATGCCCAGCCCGTCGAGCACGCGGGCCAGCGCCTTGGCGTCGCTCACTTCCATGCGCACGCACTTGCGGCAGGCAGCCTCCAGCTCGGCCGCGCTCATTTCTTTTACGATGCGCCCGTTATCAATAAACCCATAATGCGTTGCCAGCTTCGACAGCTCGTCGAGGATATGGCTGGATATGAGCACCGTAATCTGCCGTTCACGGTTAAGCCTTAAAATCAGCTCGCGGATTTCAATGATGCCTTGCGGGTCTAAGCCGTTGGCCGGCTCATCCAGGACCAATAAATCCGGGTCGCCTGCAAGCGCGACTGCAATGCCTAGCCTCTGGCGCATACCGAGGGAGAAATGTTTTGCCTTCTTTTTCCCGGTATTTTGCAGCCCTGCTAATTGCAGGATATCAGCTATCCCTTCAAACGACGGCAGCCCCAGGATGCGGTACTGCTGTTTTAAGTTCCCCTCCGCTGTCATATCAAGGTAGATGGACGGCGTCTCTACCACCGCCCCCATCCTCCTGCGCGATTTCACAATCTCTTTTTGCGTGCTCTTCCTGCCATACAGCGTGTATTCGCCGGACGTTGGCGCCTGCATCCCGCAAACCAGCCGGATTAATGTCGTCTTGCCGGCGCCGTTCTTGCCGACAAAACCATAAATCGCCCCTTTGGGGACATTCATGGACACGCCGTTTAACGCTTTGAACTTCCCGTAACTTTTACTCAGTGCATTTGTCCTCAGAACATATTCCATAAAAACATGACCTCCTTTATCTGATGCCCCTATCATACAAAAAAGCCGTAAAGAAAGCGGTAAAGGAAAGCGTAAAGGAAGCGTAAAGATTATTGGCGCAGGCAAGTTATAGCGAACGACAAAATCAAAGACCCCTCGCCGGGGCGGCGTCTGCCTTTTCCTATATCATCCATCCTCCCGCAATTTAAAGCCGATCCCCCAAACTGCCTCGATATAATCCTTGCCGCTAATCTCCCTGAGCTTCCTGCGCAAATTACTGACATGCATTTTTAAGGAGTTCTCCGTACAGTCCGGCGTGTCCTCACTAATCCGCTCCAACAGCAGGGATTTGGTGACCACCTGCCTTTGGTTGTGCATCAGCAGCTTTAATATTGCATATTCCGTCCTCGTAAGCT
The DNA here is from genome assembly GCA_949879775.1 of uncultured Lachnospiraceae bacterium. Classification (GTDB taxonomy): domain Bacteria; phylum Bacillota; class Clostridia; order Lachnospirales; family Lachnospiraceae; genus Petralouisia. The sequence goes on along the minus strand of CATLBW010000129.1, from coordinate 1,746 downwards.
TCGTCCCATTTGCCCCTACAGACGCCATGTGCAAATCCAGATCCAGCGTCAAATTGCCAAAGGACAGCGCCGATGCAGCAGGCACGGCAGAATCGCGAAGCTGCACGGCAATCCGCGCTAAAAGCTCCTTGGTGTGGAAAGGTTTGGTAACGTAATCCGCCGCGCCGCCTAATAGCAAATCCACCTTATTGTCAACGTCCGCTTTTGCGCTCACGACAATGACAGGTATCCCTTTCATTTGCGGCAGCACCTCTTCCCCATCAAGCCCCGGCAGCATCAAATCCAGCAGCACAAGGTCCGGCATAGTGTCAGACAGTGCCAATAACGCTTCCGTCCCGGAATAGGCACGCAAAACGCTATACCCTTCTTTGGTAAGTATTTCCTGAAGCATATTTCCAATATGCATATCGTCGTCAACAATCAAAATCTTTTTCAATCTTGTCCATCTCCTGCATGAATATTGTTATATCGTTAAATAACGAAAGGGGCGGAAATTCCGCCCCTTTCGTATGGTTACATGCGTACAGCCGCATCCGTTCTTATTCTACTGTTGCTTTTTTGCTCATTCCTGCTTTCTTAAGCATTTTCGTTATGCTGCTGCGCTGCTTTTTCGAAGTACTCTTCGGAAGCGTAACTTTCATCTTAGAGCTTGTGCTCTTAAATGCCTGGCTGCCAATCTTTTTCACAGACTTGCCACGGAATGTCACGTCCTTAAGGACTTTACAACCCCTAAATGCTTTCTTGCCAATGGTGCTGACTCTCTTTCCAATCGCTACCTCAGTCAATTTGCTGCAGCCATAGAAGCTCGAATCACCAATTGACGTCACATACTGGCTGATATATACGCTCTTGAGTTTGGTGTACTTATAGAACGCTTTCGGCTCAATCTTCACTACCTTGCAGTTCTCGCCTTTAATCCTAACAGATGAGTTGATGGAAACGCTTGTCGCTTTCTTATTCGTCCCTCTTACAACTGTTACTGTCTTCTTGGCTGCGCTAATTACCTTGTACTCAATATTTCCAACTACAATCTTGTCGCCGGACTTCAGCTTAGGCTCTAAAGCTTTTAACTTTGCATTAAGCGTGCTCGTTAAACGTGTCAGCCTTGTAAGGCTATTGGAATACCTGCCAATCAACGCCCCTGTATATGCAGATTCAAATTTCTCCCAGCTTAACTTTGTATATGGGCTCATGCCTTTTTCGTACACTGGCTTTGCAGCTTCAATTGCTTTATTCAGCTTCTCCCTTGCCTCATCCAGCTTCTTCTGCTGCTCAGAAACCTGCTCTTCCTCCTCAAGGCCTGCCTGCGCTGCCTCTAAGTCTGCTTTCAGGCGTTTCAAGGTCGTCACGCTTGTAGACGTTTCCCCTGCTTTTGCTGCGTCGTATGCTGCTTCTAATGCCTCATAGCTTGCATCTGTGCGGTTCCCCTTTCCTGCGTCAATCTCAGGCTTTGCAAGCGCTATTGCCGCTTTCAATGCCTCCTGGGCAGCTTTCACTTCCTGGTCCGTGCTAGTCCCTGGCTTTTCCGTTAAGTCTCCCTGCGCTTTCTCTAACTCTGCTTTCAGACGTTTTAAGGTCGTCACGCTTGTAGACGTTTCCCCTGCTTTTGCTGCGTCGTATGCCTCCTCAAAAGCACTCCAGCTTGCTTCTGTGTAATTCTTTCTTTCTGCGTCAATCACAGGCTTTGCAAGCGCTATTGCCGCTTTCAATGCCTCCTGGGCAGCTTTCACTTCCTGGTCCGTGCTA
>CATLBW010000128.1 GCA_949879775.1 uncultured Lachnospiraceae bacterium | reverse complement strand
CATCTGCCGCCATACATTGCACCCTCCTCCTGGTTATCACACGATTTCTGCCACGCCTGCTGCCACCAGTTGTGCCGCCCGCTCCCTGTTTACGCTGTAAGCCTCGCCTGCGTCCTTAACCTGGTTAAGCTGCTTGTCCAAAAACCTTGTTACAACTTTGACCTTAACCAGCCCTGCTGCCGCCTCTGCATCTTCTGTGGCTTCCTGCTCTGCCGCCTCTGCATCTTCTGTGGCTTCCTGCTCTGCCGCCTCTGCATCTTCTGTGGCTTCCTGCTCTGCCGCTTCTGTATCAAAAAGCGCATTTTCCTCCTCTGTAAATTCGTCCCCTGGTATGCCCACTTCTACCGCTGCAATCCTGGCTATAATATCCTCAGTTTTGCCAGAAGCGTTTACGCCCATATCCTTTGCCAAAGCCTGCAAGCCCTTATAGTTCATGCTTTTCAGTTGCTCTGTGTCTAAATGCCCTTCCATACCCTATACCTCATTCCTGGCGGCCAGCGCATAGCTCGGTCGCCGTTTTCTCCCTTACACCGCTTTTATCTTCTTGATTGTTACCAGGCTGTTTTTGTCAACTACCTTGCCGTCTGCCAACATGATGCCCTTTGTTACCTGGTCGTCCGTGTCATTGTCCTCATATTTCTTTATGCCCATGGTGTAATTTGTGTTTAACACATAGTCCTTGAAATCAAAGAGGAACGCATACACTGTGCCTGCCACGAGCGTGCTGGCATATGCTGTCACGTAATCACAAAGCACCACTTCCCTCCCCAGCAACGTTCGTTCCGGTTTCCCGGCTATGCCATGGTTCACCCTTGCAATTGGCTGCCCGTCCTTGTCTGTGATGCCCACATATGCCATGAATGTTTTTTTGCTCATGCACCACTTCGCCCCATTCTCATAGGCTAATGGCAACACCGCCTCTGCCATGATTAAATCATCGTATGATGGCGCGACGCTCTCGACCTCCTGTCCCTCCGCAGGCGTTTCCGCTAAAATCCCCTTTGGCTTCCCGTTCCCGTCGCCATCAATAATCGCCTGCTCCAATGCCTTTGTCATTGCCTCCACAATATTGCTGATAAGCAGGCTCTCAAAAGCACTGATTGCCATTGTGTCAACTTCCAGGGAAACCGCTACGGCACAGCGCAGCTTGTGGTATGCAAAAGTAACCATCCCTTCTTTCTTGATATCCTTGCCTTGCTTTGGGCTTCCCTTGCCCTCGCTTACCCATGTGGCTACGGGCTTGACGGTTGATACCGGGATAGCCAGTCCGCCCTTGTATGCTGTCCTGGTTACGAGGGTTAATATCATGCCCGTGCTTTCCAGCTTCTCCACTATCTGGTTGAGCACTGTCGTTGGGATGACCGCCCCCACGTCTGTTGTCTTGCTTGCTGTGTCAGACCTGTATTCTGCAGGCATCTCCGTGCCGCGGCATACATACTGCATGAACGCCTTGCGGTATTCCATGCCGCCATACTTGTCCCCATTGCCCTGTCCTTCTCCTGCTGCCCCTGCAAAGTTCCTAAGCACCATGGGCACCGCACCGTTTCCGTCTCCTGCCTCACCGCCTACGGTTTCTCCTGCCGCAATCCTAGCAAGCAAGGCGCTGCGGCGTTCTGCCGCTGCAATAATCGCCTCCCGCTCTTCCTGCAAGGCTTTCACCTCATTTTCCAATTCCGTTATCTCCTCGTCTTTCAGTTCTTCTTTCCGTTCGTTCAATTCCTCCCTGATCTGTCCTAACCTCGTCTCAATCTCTTTCAGCCTCATTGTCCCGCTCTCCTTTTCTTTTTTTATTTTTATAATCCCGCCATGAGCCTTAGCAGCCTTATGCGCCTCTGTGACATTTCCTTTCGCTCCCGCTCATAGCCCCTATGCGCAAAATCCCTGGCACTTATCTCCGTATCGCTGTTTGCTGGCATGCTGACCGCCGACACGTCATAGACCTTTTTGACCCTCAAAATTGTCCTGGTGCGCGTGGCTTTCTCGTAGCTTTCCTCTTCCACCGTGAACGCCCATGACATCTTCGTTATCATGCCCGCCTTTATGTCCTGGTACAGCCCGCGCGCCAAATCTGTCCTTCCTAAGTCAGCGGCGATTAATAGCCCTTTTTCGTCTGGCTCCAAGATAAGCGTTCTGTTTGACTGGCGGGCAAACACCCTGCCCGTATGGTCGTATTGCATGATTACGTCACCCATGTCCGCGTCGTCCAACGCATGCGCGTCTATCCTTTCATAGAATTTCACGCCGTCATCAAACTCGTAGAGCAGGTACGGCGTGCCAAATGTGGTGGCGTAACCCTCCACATAATAATTCGTCTGCATCCGTTTCCCTGTGCCCCCGGCAGCCAGCGGCATTGCCAGCGCCCTGTATTCCATCCCCTTTTTAATCGGCATCCATCACACCCCCTTCCTGCTGCTGCGCGTCTTCACCCGCCTCCCTTTTCTGATGAACATCTGCCTGCGGTTCCTCCCCGCCTTTCCCGAGCCCACCCACCTGCTCGTACTCCTTCCGGATGTAGTACGCCTCACCGCCCTCGACATGCGGCATGTTCCAAATATCCATCACGCCGTTACGGTTTATCAACGCACGGTCGAAAAGCTGCGTGCTCACTTGCAGCTTTGTCGCATTGCTGGCATATTGCAGGCGGTTAGCGGAAAACATGATGGCATTGCCGCACGCCCGCTCACGCTCCGTGTAACTCATATTTGACATCACAAGCGACAGTTGGATGGCAAACGGCTCTATTTTCCCCTCGTAATAGGCGTTCCACGTCTCTTCATTGAATTTGTTTTGCAGGATGTCCATATTCGTGCCGAAATGCGTGCATACATTTTCCTGAATCAGTTGCATTTGCAATGCATTCGGCGTGTACGGCTTGCTTTCTACCTGCTTAAGCTCGCTGAATTTGTTGTCATAAATAATCATTCCGCTGTCATTCTCTGCGCTTAAGTTTTCCTCCGTGAACCTCTTCCGCTCTTTCTTTATGTCCTCCGGCTTCAACATGTTTGCCACTTTTGCCAGGAAACGGATATTTGCGGAATTTTTGACGGCGTTTATGATGCCCTCATTCTGTGTATGTATTAGCTGCATCGTCGGCTTGAGTGTGCGGTTGTCCTCCCCGAAAAGGTCGTCTTTATATTCAAAGTCCGTCATGATCCCCACACGCCCAAACTCAATGGCCCCGTGCTCCCCATTCCCAAACAGGTAGCGCAAGTATACCTGCCCTGCCGCCTCCACCACCTCGCAGCGCTGCGCCCGCAACGGATACCAGCCGCAAAGCGACCCGTCCCTGCCCTCTATGGGTACGATAAAGGCGGTGTGCTCCACCGCCACATAAGTTGCCAGCCTTTTTATGAACTTCGCCGTGTCCATGAAATAGTTTGGCTTCTGCTGCAGCGTCTTTTCCAGCCGCTTTAGCGCGCTGCCCTCTATTTCTGGCTTTAGCTTGCTGCAATGCGTGGCGAAGCTGTTTATCGCCGTCCTGGTTAAGTCCATCTCATACACACCGCCACTGTAGCTGGTGAACGTCGGGCTGTAACCGCCCAGCATCTGAAAATAACTGTCAATATACTGCAGCTTCTTACCATGGAAAAGATAATCTAAGAACCTGATATCCCCCACTCTCCTTCCTATGCGGTGTTTTTAAGCAATTCGCCGCACTCTTCCCAATATTTCTGCCGCACTGTCATGGCGTCTATGACTGACACAAAGCCGTCGATATGCGCCCTTGCCTCTATCTTCACCGGCCTGAACTTCCTTGTCTCCATGTTGTGCTTAAGCGCTACATTTAAGAAATGCCCCTTTAGCAAATCATTGCCTACAATCTTGAAGTTGCCATCCTTTATGATTCCCTCAAACTCCCGGATGACTGGCGTAAGGTTCTCACCCTGGTATACGTCGTCCATGTGGAAGCCGTAATTCGCCATGTCTGTGACTAGGTACTGTGCGCTGTACCTGTCATAGCCAATTTTCAACGGGCGTATTCCATACACTTCCAGCAGCATGGTAAACCATGCGTATACATCATGGTAGTCCACGTAGTTCTCGCCGCTTAAGGTCACCAGCCCCTTTTTAACAAATATTTCATACGGCACGCCATCCGTAGCCTGCAAAGTTTCCAGCCTGCCCCGTGGCATAAAGAATTGGGTAAACGCATAAAGAACGCCATCCTTTTCAATCACCACGCTGGCTGCGGTCAAGTCCGTTGTCTGGCTTAAGTCTATTCCTCCCACTGCGTAGCAGTCCCTAAAGTCCTCTAAGGTCTTTTCAATGCCTGCGCCGTCCACCGTCGTATATTCCAGCCATGCAATAGAGCTGTTTTGCTTGATATTGCAGTATTTTGTCAAAACCTCTGCCCGCTTGCTTAAGCTGTTTTCTGCTACTGCCAGCTCGTCCATAAAAAAGCTCTCTGATACAGATACACCCATGTTAGGGTTAGCTTTCTTAAGCTCTTCTATGTCTTTCCATTTCTCTATTATGTTCCCGTCGCCGTCTTGTATCTCCACGTCGTCTATCATATAGAGGAATGGCAAAAGCCGCCTTTCTTTGCTGTTACCCTTTAAAAAGCTGGTGCTGCGTTTCATCAGCTCATCATAAATGCTGTCGTTTATGTAGCCTGCGGTACTGATAGACAAAATCATAGGCTGGCGGCGTGCGCCTAAAGCGGATTTCATAACCTCATACTGCTTTAGCCCTGCGTCGCCGCTCCATGCCGCCATTTCGTCACATACCACCAGCTGCGGGTTAAAGCCATCAGACTTCTTGGCGTTAAATGCGATAGGCTTTACAAAGCTGTTTGTGTCCTCATAATAAATATCGCTGCGCCGCTTTTTTGCCAGCTCGTTTAGCTCATCCTCTGCCTGCACCATTTTATAAAATCCGTCATACACAAGCGTTGCTTGGTCTAATTTCGGCGCTAAGCAATAGATTTCCTGCCCGTACTCTGGCTCTAGGTATACCATGTATGCAATAATCGCAGATGCAAACAAAGATTTTCCGTTTTTCCTGCCGATTACTATAAAAACCTCACGGAAAATACGTGTTTTTTCTGCGTCTTGTATGCCAAAAATAATAGAAACTATGGCTTTCTGCCATAGCTCCAACTCGATTAAATCATTACGCCCCTTGCTGTGGTGGCAAAAGTTCTCTATGAATTTTATAGCCTTGTTTGCCGCTTTCGCATTAAAAAAATACTCCTGCTTTTCCAGCCCACCCACAATAATTTTATAAATTGCCTTTATCCATTTCCCCGCTACAATTTCGCCGCTTGTAATCTTAGCGTGGTACTCATAGATATAGTTTCTATACGGCATCTTTTCTTACTCTTCCCGCAATGCCTCTAGCCTGCTTGCCTTCCTTTTTGCGGCCGGCACTAAATCGGTTAGCTGCTTAATGACTGCTGCATAATTCTTGCTTAATGCTATGTATGCCTCTGCCTCCGGGCTTTTCTTTGTGCCGTACTGGTTTTCGCCATTCTTATACTCACTCGTCCAGCCCTTCATCCCTATGCTCTCCTGCATGTCGTCAAGCTCTACGCACATAAAAGCAGCCTTTTCTATCAGCGGCACCACTAAATTTCTCTTATTTTCCTCAAGCTCTTCAAATATTACTTTAAGCCTTTTTTTCTCGTCCTTTACTCGCTGTTCCTTGCTCTTTTTCCTCCTTGCAGCCATCCCCTTGCCTCCTTTTCCTGCTGCCGCCACAGGGCGCACACCGCACCCCTACACCACGCATATGCGTTCCTGCAGGGTTTTTTTGTAGAGCCCCCCTCGGTAGCTAGCCCCCTTAACTATTTTCCTGGATAGGGGGGGTTATGCGCCCGTCCGCGTTAAACCCGTACCGCAACTCCCGTTCCTGCTTATGGTGCTCTTTGTTGTGGCAATCTTGGCATAATGCCTCCAAATTGTCCCAGCATAGCGTTATGCCTGTGTCATCAATATTCCCCTTTGTCAGACATATCTTATGGTGCGCTATCTTGGCTGGCTCCCCGCAGCGTTCACAAATATAATCTTGTGACGTTAGGTAAGCGTCCCTAGTCTTCTTCCATGCCGCTGACATATAGAACCTGCTAGCCCATGCCTTCATGCTGACCTCCCTTTCCGTCCAAGTGCCTTGTGCCTCATGTTCCATACGAAAGTCTTTTCGGGCATCATAAAAGGACACCATGCCGATTATGCAAGTGCCCTTCCCTGTAAACCTTCTTTGCTTATTTTATATAATATCACAGTTGGCGCGGGCATTGTGGGCAATTTTCAAAAAATTTATAAAATTTTCTACTGGCTGTCCTCCTATCCATCCCTATTTCTTCCCCTACATCTTTCCAATCCATGTTTTTGATGCAGCGCAGCCGCAAAATCAGGCGCATTTGCGCATCGTCTACAGTCCCCAAAAATTCCTCGAACTTCCCCCTCTCTTCCTGTAGCTTGCGGAGGGAATACCGCAGCATGCCTTCTAGCTCCATCTGCTTTTCCAGGAAATCATCTGCCATATTTGTATGACGCCCTCTCCCTTTGGGCATGTCCGACAGTATGGATGGTTTGTAATACTTTCTTTCAGCTTCCAGGTTCCATAGCTCTTCTTTTAATTGCTTTATTTCCCGGTTTATGTAGTATATTTGGCTGGCATCTTCTATTGTCACAACCTCCCCTCCTTCCCCCTGCCAGGGACCCCCCCCCGGCAGGCATGTCTTGGTTAAATTGCTGCTGTGATATATTATCCTTTAAGGTGGTACGCTGCCCTGCTGCATGCGCTGCCCTTCACTGCCCAATGGCAGGTATTCCCCCAACGCAGCTTTTAGCCCTTCCCTGTCCCTTTCCTGTATTGCGCGGGTTATCCCACCGTCTGCCTGCACGATGGCGTCAATAACCTGTCCCAATGTATATTTCCCTTCGTTTATTTCCCCTCCCACTCCAAAATGCACTTCCATTGCATCCGCGGCCATCAGGTACTCCTTGGCGAGCTTCGATTCCCCATGGGTTTTCCGCACCTTTCCCCTGAATTCCCCTAACGTGCCGCCAAAGCACCCGCACCTTACCCCTATGCTGCCGTCTTTCTGGCGGTAAAATGTGGTAGTGCGGAATTCAGATCCAAATCCTTTGATTGTTGCGTAGTCAGCATCCCCCCTTACCCACGCATTTCCGCACACCTGCGCTTCTCCGCGTACCCATGCATCTCTGTATACCTGCGCTTTTCCGCTTACCTGCGCATTTCCGTACACCTGCGCTTCTCCGTATACCCACGCATTTTCGCTTACCTGCGCTTCTCCGTATACCCACGCATTTTCGCTTACCTGCGCTTCTCCGCTTACCTGCGCATTTCCGCACACCTGTGCTTCTCCGCTTACCTGCGCATTTTCGCTTACCCGCGCATTTCCGTATACTCGCGCATTTCCGTATACTCGCTCTTCTCCGCTTACCCGCGCATTTCCGTATACCTGCGCTTCTCCGCTTACCTGCGCATTTCCGTATACCTGCGCATTTCCGTATACCTGCGCATTTCCGTATACCTGCGCATCTCTGTATACCCATGCATCCCCGTTCTGGGATAGGTTTTCCCCTTTCTCTATATATCCCCCAAGCTCCCCTTCTTTTACATCCCCAAAAGAAGATAATGCCCTGACCCTATGTAATTTTCTTCCGTTGAGGACTTTACATTCCTCTGTCAATTCATACTTATCCATTTCTTTCCTTCCTTTCTGTGCGGGACACTATTCCCTGTCATCTTCCCGGTAATAATGGCAATCCCCACTGCATGTTTGGCAGCCAATAGGGCATCTGTCAATATCAATTGGGCTTTTCTTCCCTTCGTCTGCGTCACAATACGCATTATCCGGCAGGCAATACACGTCTACCCCATCTTGCACCATTCTCATTTTCATTTCCCCGCTTTCTTTGCCCCACCGACTTCACGCCTCTTTGAAACAGGTTTCATAATCCATCCCAGTTTCAGACAATATTTTATCTATGCTCGACTTCCGGATATCAGTTTTTCCTTGTAAAAGCCGGCACATGGCAGAAGATGACACGCCGCATTTTCTTGAAAGTTCTCGTAAACTCAAATTGTGCGTTACCATATATTTTTCAATCGCTGGATATCCCATTCTCCCTTCCCTCCCATTCTCCCGCAAACCACTCCAACACCTCCACCTGCGAACAGCTTCGGATGTTCATTTATAAATACCGTGTCCCACAGTTCGGGCAATAACTATGTGACGGTCCCCTGCGGCAAACCCGCACTTTCCGCAATATTTAAAATCGTGGTATGCTTTGTTTTTTTCCTTTACAACTTTCTTTTTCGCGCCGATCCCCTTTGCTACCTCATGCCGGAACCTGTTCAGTGCGCCTTCGTATTCCTCACAAAATTCCGGTGTCTTTGTGCCTTCGTCAATTATGTCTGCAAGGCTTTCCATAAATTCGATTGCCTCTATGCCCCCACAGCACTTCCCTGTAAGGCCTAACATTTATTTATCCTTTCCGCATCCCCCTAATGCTATTGCCCCAGGGGGAAGCTATGCCAAATTTAAGTTGTCATTGTTTCCAGGTAATCGAATACCGTCACCTGCCTATCTTCCCAGAAAAATTGTTCCTCTTTGTCATGTATGCTTGTTTGTGTGAGCATGTTCCACTTATCCCCTATCAGGTTTGGCTGATTTTCCAGTGCAAGCAGATTATTCCATAACATTTCATAGTTCTTTCTCAAATGCCGCAATTCACGGTCCCTTGCGTTCGGGCAGAACCAACAGCCCCCCCTAGGAGCAAAATCATATATCGGGGATAGCAAATCATATTCCTTGCAAAGGTCAAACGCCATTTGTTCTGTAT
>CATLBW010000127.1 GCA_949879775.1 uncultured Lachnospiraceae bacterium | reverse complement strand
TTATTGCCTACAGCTACGGCGCGCAGCAGAGGAAGCGTATGGTTAAAACCATTAAACTTAGCATGGGCATTGCTTTTGGGCTGCTGTTGTTCGGGTTTGCCGGGTTTGAGCTTATTCCGCAAGTATTGTTGAAGATGTTTGACGCTTCAGAGGAGATGCTGGCAATCGGCTGCCAGGCGCTTAGGGTCATTGGCATCCATTTTTTGATAGCATGGTTCTGCATTATAGCCGGGACCGTGTTCCAGGCGTTGGGAAAGGCGGTCTACAGTATGGTTGTCTCTATCATGAGGCAGTTAGTAGTGTTGGTGCCGGCGGCGTACATCCTTGCCAGGCTGGGCGGTTTGGATGCAGTCTGGTGGTCATTCCCGATTGCCGAAGGGATGTCCCTTATGGTATCTGCAATATGCTTGGCCAGCATATATAAGAAGATTATCAAGCCCTTGCCGGAGGGGAGTGAATAATAAATTGGCGACAGCTCAGCCCACGCCATTCGCAAAGGAGCCTGCGATAAATTGGACATGGGCACAAAATTATAGTTGACAAAGGCAAAAAAATCTAGTATAACACATTAATGTAAATATATTAAAAAGAGTGAAGGGGCAAAGAAGCCTTGGAACAAATAGGGAGGAATAGTAAAATGAAAAGAAAGACATTAAAGTTGTTTGCATGTGCAGCCGTTATGGCAATGGCATTGTCTGTAACTGCGTGCGGCGGTTCTGGCAAAGATGATAAGGCTGCAGGCACGGAAGCAGCGGATGATGCAGCAGGTACAGATGATGCGGCAGATGCAGCAGGTACAGATGATACGGAAGATGCAACAGGTGAGGTGGAAGATGCGGAGGGCGCCACAGATATAGGTGATGACGCAGCGGAAGACAACGCTAATGCAGCAGAGGGAGGCACACTGGAAGAGCTGTTTAGTGACCCGGCTACAAAGGAGACTTTTGACAGCATGGTTAAATCCATGGAATCAGACGGTATGTCCGCTTCTGTAAGCGCGGTTGGGAATGAGATGATTGTCGAGGTGAAATATGAGGACAGCTCCATGGTCACAGAAGGCATGGGCGAGACATTGGCAGCAGCGTTAGACAGCCAGGCAGAGACATTTAAGACGCAGGTGAAGACGCTTGATGATGCTATCGGCCAGGCAGGCGCATGTACTTATACCGTGCGTTATCTTGACCCGGACGGAAACGTGTTGGCAGAGAAGTCCTTCAAGGCGGAGTAATTGCGGCAGATTTCGTCGGCTGATATGAAAATAAGTAAGACGGGGCGTGGGCCGATTGGCTTGCGTCCTTTTGATTTTTTACAAATTAGTACTTGCATTTTGCTCCAAGATGCATTATACTAATATCTGCTGTGGCATGATAGCGAAGAAGCGAGAGGTTGCTGCCGCAAATATGGCAGGTTTTTCCGTGGAGCGAATGTCAAGTTAGGAAACTGGCGACAAGTCACTGTATCACAACAAACAGTCTGCAAAGAGCAGAAACAACGTGTGTAGCGCATATGACACACACGGAGAAGTGTACAGTCACCGCTTGTCGTACTGAGAGAAAGTGCGAAAAGGAGGCGACTTTTTTTATGGCAAGTCAAGTAATGAGAATCACACTGAAGGCATACGACCATCAGTTGGTAGATGCATCTGCGAAGAAAATTATTGAAACTGTAAAAAAGAATGGATCACAGGTGAGCGGACCAGTGCCTCTTCCCACAAAGAAGGAAGTAATCACTATCCTGAGGGCGGTCCACAAATATAAGGATTCCAGGGAACAGTTTGAGCAGAGGACTCATAAAAGGCTGATTGATATCATCACGCCGACCCAGAAGACGGTTGACGCATTGTCCAGGCTAGAGATGCCTGCCGGCGTATATATTGATATCAAGATGAAGAACAAGTAATATTTATAAGGTAATAATCCTGGCAGGTTTATGAGGCAGGCGTTTGGCGATGCCTGCGGATATATACTCTGTTCTAGGATGAACGCTTCCGCTGCCCCGCAGTGCGGGCATGAAACGTTCCGCTGTAGAGAAAACAGGAGGTAAAGAAATGAAGAAAGCGATATTAGCTACCAAAGTCGGAATGACTCAAATCTTCAACCCAGACGGCGTATTAGTGCCGGTTACTGTATTGCAGGCTGGTCCTTGTTATGTAACTCAGATTAAGACTGAGGAGAACGATGGTTACAGTGCAGTTCAGGTTGGCTACATTGACAAGAAGGACAAAATTGTCAATAAGGACGCCAACGGCAAGAAGGAAATCAGATACAGGCACGGCGTGAACAAGCCTGAGAAAGGGCATTTTGAGAAAGCAGGAGTGTCCGGCAAGAGGTTTGTCAGGGAGTTTAAGTTCGAGAATGCTGCTGATTATAAATTGGCGGATGAGATTAAGGCAGATATTTTTGCGGAGGGCGACAAGATTGACGCAACTGCAATTTCCAAAGGTAAGGGGTTCCAGGGAGCTATCAAGAGGCATGGCCAGCACAGGGGACCGATGACGCACGGCTCTAAGTTCCATCGCCATCAGGGTTCTAACGGTGCATGTTCCAGCCCGAGCAAGGTATTCAAGGGCAAAGGAATGCCGGGGCATATGGGAAGCGTGAGAGTGACTGTCCAGAATCTGGAGGTTGTCAGGGTAGATGCTGAAAACAACCTGCTTTTGATTAAGGGCTCTGTCCCGGGGCCGAAGAAATGTCTGGTAACTGTGAAAGAGGCCGTGAAAAAAGTGAAATAGCATTTGACGAACGCCCTATCGGGCATCCCTTTATGCCAAATTGATGGCGGGAGAATTGAAAGGAGGACTTAGTAATGGCTAATGTAGCTGTTTATAATATGAAAGGCGAAGAAGTTGGGAGCCTTGAACTGAGCGATGCAGTGTTCGGCGCGAAAATCAATGAGCACCTGGTACACATGTCTGTCGTGCAGTATCTCGCAAACAAGCGCCAGGGCACGCAGAAGGCGAAAACGCGTTCTGAAGTGCGCGGCGGAGGAAGGAAGCCCTGGAGGCAGAAAGGAACCGGCCATGCAAGGCAAGGCTCCATCCGTGCCCCGCAGTGGAAGGGCGGCGGCGTAGTATTTGCCCCCACACCGAGGGATTATTCTTTCAAATTGAACAAAAAAGAAAAGCGGGCGGCGCTGAAAGCAGTGCTTACTTCCAAAGTGAATGACAGCAAGTTTATTGTGCTGGATGAGCTTAAGCTCGATGAGATTAAAACAAAAAAATTCGCTGAGGTCCTTGAGAACCTGAAAGTAAGCAAGGCTTTAGTGATTATCAATGAGAATGATAAGAATATCGTGATGTCTGCAAGGAACATTCCGAAAATCAAGACGGCGCTGACAAACACGATTAATGTGTACGATATTTTGAAATATGACACTGTTGTGGTAACCAAGGATGCCGTAGCCACAATCGAGGAGGTGTATGCATAATGGCAAATATACAGTATTATGACGTAATCCTCAAGCCGGTTGTCACAGAAAAGAGCATGAACTTAATGAGCAACAAGGAATACACTTTTCTGGTACATCCCGAGGCTAACAAGACCATGATTAAGGAAGCTGTTGAGAAAATGTTCGAGGGAACCAAAGTGCAAAGGGTCAATACCCTCAACATCGGCGGCAAGAAGAAGAGAAGAGGCATGGTAGTGGGGAAGACTGCTAAGACCAAGAAAGCAATCGTTAAGCTGACGGAAGACAGTAAGGAAATTGAGATTTTTGCTGGATTATAGGCGCTTAATGGACGGATCATTGAACAATTGATATGATGAAAGGAGAACCACAATGGGAATTAAGACATATAACCCATATACACCTTCAAGACGAAATATGACTGGTTCTGATTTTTCTGAGATTACAAAGAAAACTCCGGAGAAATCCCTGTTAGTTTCTCTGCAGAAAAAGTCCGGTCGCAACAATCAGGGTAAGATTACGGTAAGGCACCGCGGGGGCGGTTCCAGGAGGAAATACAGAGTTATTGATTTCAAGAGAAATAAAAAGGACGGCATTCCAGCTACGGTTATCGGAATTGAATACGATCCGAACAGAACGGCAAATATCGCTCTTATCTGCTATGCAGACGGAGAGAAGAAATATATCATTGCTCCCCAGGGCTTGACTGACGGCATGAAAATTATGGAAGGCCCCGAGGCTGAAATCAGGGTGGGGAACTGCCTGCCGCTTGAGAATATCCCGGTTGGTACACAGGTGCATAACGTTGAGCTGCATCCGGGCAAAGGCGGACAGCTTGTGCGTTCTGCCGGCAACAGTGCGCAGCTAATGGCTAAGGAAGGGAAATACGCGACTTTGAGGCTTCCTTCCGGTGAAATGAGAATGGTGCCGATTATTTGCAGGGCAACCGTCGGCGTTGTAGGGAATGCCGACCACAACCTGATTAAGATTGGTAAGGCAGGGCGCAAACGCCATATGGGCATCCGCCCGACAGTCCGTGGTTCCGTTATGAACCCCAACGACCATCCACATGGTGGTGGAGAGGGTAAGACCGGAATCGGCCGCCCGGGTCCATGTACGCCTTGGGGCAAGCCGGCCCTTGGTTTGAAGACCAGGAAGAAGAATAAAGCATCTAACAAGCTTATCGTGAGAAGAAGAGACGGTAAGGCATTGAAATAAACAGGAGACGCCCGCAAGCATGGCAGGGGCCGGCAGGCGGGGTAAATCAAGGAGGTAAATTATGGCTCGTTCACTGAAAAAAGGACCATTTGCTGATGAAAGCTTATTGAAAAAAGTAGATGCTATGAACGCAGCGGGTGAAAAGAGTGTGATTAAGACATGGTCTCGCCGTTCCACTATCTTTCCGCAGTTTGTAGGACATACTTTTGCAGTTCACGATGGAAGGAAGCACGTTCCGGTATACGTTACAGAGGATATGGTCGGGCATAAGCTTGGTGAGTTCGTTGCGACAAGGACTTACCGTGGACATGGAAAAGACGAGAAGAAATCAAAGGTTCGTTAATTAATGAAAGGAGGCTCCATCATCCATGGCGAAAGGACATAGAAGTCAGATTAAGAGAGAGAGAAATGCACAGAAAGATACCAGGCCATCGGCAAAGCTGTCTTATGCTAGGGTATCTGTTCAGAAAGCATGTTTTGTGCTGGATGCAATCCGTGGGAAGGATGTTAGGACCGCGTTGGCGATTTTGGCTTACAGCCCCAGGTATGCGTCAAGCGTTATAGAAAAGCTGCTGAAATCTGCGATTGCGAATGCAGAAAATAACAATGGATTGGATGCAGAAAACCTTTATATCGCAGAGTGTTATGCAAATAAAGGACCAACAATGAAAAGAGTTAGACCAAGGGCACAAGGCAGGGCTTACAGGATTGAAAAGAGAATGAGCCATATTACAATCGTGCTTGATGAAAGATAGGAGGGCAAACATGGGACAGAAAGTGAATCCTCACGGCTTAAGAGTCGGCATTATCAAGGATTGGGACTCTAAATGGTACGCGGAATCAGATTTTGCAGACTTTTTAGTAGAAGATTACAATATCAGGACATTTTTGAAGAAGAAATTATACGCATCAGGTGTTTCTAAGATTGAGATTGAGAGGGCTTCTGACCGCGTGAAGGTTATCCTTTATACAGCAAAGCCAGGCGTCGTAATCGGCAAGGGCGGTTCCGAGATTGAGAAAGTAAAGGCGGAGCTTCAGAAGTATACGGACAAGAAGCTGGTAGTGGACATCAAGGAAGTAAAGAGGCCGGATAAGGATGCGCAGCTCGTAGCAGAGAATATCGCATTACAGTTAGAGAACCGTGTGTCTTTCCGTCGTGCAATGAAGTCCTGCATGGGCAGGAGCATGAAGGCGGGAGCGTTGGGTATCAAGAGTTCCGTTTCCGGGCGTTTGGGCGGCGCTGATATGGCGCGTACAGAGTTCTACAGCGAGGGGACTATCCCACTTCAGACATTAAGAGCAGATATCGATTATGGATTCGCTGAGGCAGATACCACTTACGGCAAAGTAGGCGTAAAAGTGTGGATCTACAAAGGCGAAATCCTTCCAACAAAGGATTCTAAGGAAGGGAGCGATAAATAATGTTAATGCCAAAAAGAGTAAAACGCCGTAAGCAGTTCCGTGGTTCCATGGCAGGCAAGGCGTTGAGAGGTAATAAAATTTCAAATGGTGAATACGGAATTATAGCTTTGGAGCCTTGCTGGATCAAATCGAACCAGATAGAGGCAGCCCGTATCGCAATGACACGTTATATCAAGCGTGGCGGTAAAGTTTGGATTAAGATTTTCCCTGATAAACCGGTTACTGCCAAGCCGGCAGAAACACGTATGGGATCTGGAAAGGGAACACTGGAGTATTGGGTAGCCGTAGTGAAACCAGGACGCGTAATGTTCGAGATTTCCGGCGTACCAGAAGAAATCGCTCGTGAGGCATTACGTCTTGCTACACACAAATTACCTTGTAAATGTAAAGTAGTTTCACGTGCAGACTTAGAAGGCGGTGAATCAAATGAAAACTAGTAATTATGTAAAAGAATTAAGAGAAGAAAATGTGGAGTCATTGCAGGAACAGTTAGTGGCTGCCAAAAAGGAATTGTTTAATTTGAGGTTCCAGAATGCAACGAATCAGTTAGATAATACCGGAAGGATCAAAGAGGTTCGCAAGAATATCGCTAGAATTCAGACGATTATCACTGAGAAGTCTAAATTGTCCTAGAAAGGAGACCTTATATCGTGGAAGAAAGAAATCTTAGAAAAACACGTACCGGTGTTGTTGTAAGCGACAAGATGGATAAGACCATTGTTGTAGCGGTGAGGGACAACGTAAGGCATCCCCTTTACAACAAAATCGTTAAGAAAACTTATAAATTGAAAGCTCATGACGAGAACAACGACTGCAACATTGGCGATACTGTCAGAGTAATGGAGACGAGGCCTTTATCAAAAGATAAAAGGTGGAGGCTTGTAGAAATTGTTGAGAGAGCGAAATAAAGGAGGCTGCCAGCATGATTCAACAGGAAAGTAGACTGAAAGTAGCCGATAATACAGGAGCAAAAGAGATACTGTGTATCCGTGTTATGGGCGGTTCTACCAGGAGATATGCTAATATTGGAGATATCATCACTGCTACGGTTAAAGATGCAACACCAGGCGGCGTTGTTAAAAAAGGCGATGTAGTAAAAGCCGTAGTGGTTCGCACCAAGAAAGGTGCTCGTCGGAAAGACGGTTCATATATTAAATTTGACGAAAATGCGGCTGTTATCATCAAAGAGGACAAAACTCCCAGAGGAACCCGTATCTTTGGACCAGTTGCTAGAGAGCTTCGTGAAAAACAGTTTATGAAGATTGTTTCCTTAGCTCCGGAAGTATTATAGGAGGTGGGAATATGGCAACATTGAAGATTAAAAAAGGCGATACGGTAAAGGTTATTGCCGGAAAAGATAAAGACAAAGAGGGCAAGGTAATTTCTATCAACCGTAAAAAACATACCATTTTGGTAGAAGGCGTCAATATGGTTACCAAGCATATGAAGCCCAGCATGGCGAACCAGCAGGGCGGCATTGTGCATCAGGAGGGCCCCATCGACATTTCTAACGTAATGTACGTCCACAAAGGAAAACCAACCAGGGTAGGATTCAAGATGGACGGAGACAAGAAAGTGCGTTTTGCCAAATCCACTGGCGATATCATTGATTAATTCAGGAGAGGAGGTCCATTCAGTTGAGTTGTAGATTAAGAGAGACTTATCAGAACGAAATCGTGCCCGCTCTGATGAAAAAGTTTGAATATAAAAACGTAATGCAGGCGCCTAAGCTTGAAAAAGTAGTTATTAATATGGGCGTCGGCGAAGCGAAAGAAAATGCGAAGATTCTGGACGCTGCCATCAGCGATTTGGAAACCATCACAGGCCAGAAAGCAGTTATCACGAAAGCGAAGAAATCTGTGGCGAACTTCAAAATCAGGGAAGGGATGCCGATTGGATGTAAGGTGACATTGAGGGGCGAGAGGATGTATGAGTTTGTCGACCGCCTGATTAACCTTGCATTGCCGCGTGTACGTGACTTCCGCGGCGTGAACCCCAATGCATTTGACGGCAGGGGGAATTATGCGCTGGGAATTAAAGAGCAGCTTATTTTCCCGGAAATTGAATATGACAAGATTGACAAGATACGAGGCATGGACGTCATTTTTGTTACCACGGCTAAGACAGACGAGGAAGCACGCGAGTTGTTGGCGCAGTTCAATATGCCATTTATGAAACAATAGGAGGGAATTTTAATGGCAAAGAAATCAATGAAAATAAAACAGCAGCGCAAACAGAAATTCTCTACTAGGGAATACAGCCGCTGCAGGATTTGTGGACGTCCACATGCATATTTAAGGAAATACGGAATTTGCAGAATCTGTTTCCGTGAGCTGGCATATAAAGGACAGATACCTGGTGTTAAAAAGGCAAGTTGGTAAGGAGGAAAATACATCATGACAATGAGTGATCCAATCGCAGATATGCTTACAAGAATCCGTAATGCAAACACTGCTAAACATGATACAGTGGATATTCCGGCTTCCAAGATGAAAGTTGCAATTGCCGAAATTCTTGTTAATGAAGGATACATTGTAAAATATGACATCGTGGAAGGCGAAAGTTTCAACACAATTCGCATTACATTGAAATATGGCAAAGATAAGAACGAGAAAATCATTACCGGCCTCAAGAGAATTTCCAAACCAGGTCTTCGCGTATATGCCGGCAAGAATGAGATTCCAAGGGTCCTGGGAGGGCTGGGGATTGCAATCCTTTCCACGAACCAGGGCGTTGTAACTGATAAAGAAGCAAGAAAATTAGCAGTAGGCGGTGAAGTATTAGCTTACGTGTGGTAAGGAGGTACGGGCATGTCACGA
>CATLBW010000126.1 GCA_949879775.1 uncultured Lachnospiraceae bacterium | reverse complement strand
AATCAGCAGCGAGAGCGGCCGCACATTCCAGAGAATTTGTCAACCCCTTTTGTAAGAAAAAAATGGTTAGACCTCATAAAAAGAATCTAACCATTTCAGACAATTCGTTATTAACTTAATGACATTGCGGAGTGAACAGTAACAACAGTTCCGCTCACGCCATTCGCAAAACCGCACTTATGTGCTCTCCATTGCTTCGCAACTTTTTTGCTCATAATCTGTCTATGGCTAAACTGTTACTCATACATTGTGCAAAATAACGCAAAATGATGCGTGAAATTGCGTAAAATATTGTTACTGATTGTGCAAAACGGAGAAAGCAACACAGAGAATAAAAGAAGTATTGATAATTTTGTAAAAACGCGATATATTTGAATATAGATAAAAACAACGCAATGCAATTATGATGCAAACAATTGTGCAAACGTGATGGCTATTTGTGCAATACAAGAAATAAAATAATTCAAAAAGAGGATAGGAGGAAGGAAAAATGGGAGAGATTAAGATTTTATCTCCACTCAATGGAAAGGCAATTCCGATAGAAGAGGTTCCGGATGACGTCTTTGCAGAGAAAATTATGGGAGACGGTGTGGCAATCATGCCCATCGATGGCGCAATCTACAGTCCGGTGGACGGAACGATCGCAACCGTAGCCGAGACGCTGCATGCGTATGGGTTCGAGTCGGAGGACGGTGTGGAAATGCTTGTGCATTTTGGCCTGGAGACAGTAGCCCTTGAGGGGAAAGGTTTTATCTCGCATGTGCAGGAGGGGGACTCGGTAAAAGCGGGACAGTTGGTTGCCGAAGTGGACATGGATTTTTTAAGGGAACAGGAAATTAATACGGTAACCCCGGTTGTAATCTGTGACGGTGCAGACGACGAGGCGCTGCATTTTACTTATGGAGAAGTGAAAGCCGGGGATGTGCTGGTGAAAAGTGGAGCCGCGGGACAGGTGGATGAGCAGCCTGTGAATGCGCAGGATAAAAATGCGCAGGATAAAAACGTGCAAAAAGAGGCAGAAAGCGTTGCCGGTAAGGATGCGCAAAATGAGACGAAAAACATTTCAGGCAAGGATGCGCAAAAAGAAACAGAGAAACAGCCTGAGAAGAAAAAGAAGTTTGCAATAAATTTTGACTTTTTGCAGAAACTGGGGAAGGTACTTATGACGGTCATTGCCGTGATGCCGGCGGCTGGCCTGATGATTAGTATCGGAAATCTGATTGTCATTGCCGGTGGCGACGTCGGTGTTGTGCAAACGGTTGGCAATACGGTGGCAGAAATTGGCTGGGCGATTATCAATAACCTGCATCTTTTATTTGCAGCGGCAATTGGCGGTTCCTGGGCAAAGGAGCGTGCCGGCGGCGCATTTGCAGCAGTCATTTCCTTTGTGCTGATTAATAAAGTGACAGGCGTTGTTTTTGGTGTGACGGCGGATATGCTCAACTCTGCGGATGCTGTCACGCATACCTTGTTCGGGCAGGAAATCCCGGTGGCGGATTATTTTGTAAATGTACTCAATGCGCCAGCTTTGAATATGGGTGTATTTGTAGGTATCATTGCCGGATTTGTAGGCGCGACGGCTTATAATAAATATTATAATTTCCGTAAACTTCCCGATGCGTTATCCTTCTTTAACGGCAAACGTTTCGTACCGTTGGTGGTTATCTTCTATTCCACGGTTACGGCATTGGTGTTGAGTGTGATCTGGCCGGTTGTACAGACAGGAATCAATAATTTTGGTATCTGGATTGCTAATTCTTCCGATACCTCGCCGGTTTTGGCGCCGTTTATATATGGGACATTGGAGCGTTTGTTGTTGCCGTTCGGATTACATCATATGTTGACGATTCCCATGAATTACACTTCTTTTGGAGGTACTTATACCGTGCTTACCGGAGCGAATGCAGGCACGCAGGTATTCGGACAGGACCCATTGTGGTTGGCATGGGTGACAGATTTGATTAACTTTAAGGGAGCCGGGGATATGGCGTCTTACAATGAACTTCTGACAACGGTAACGCCGGCCCGTTTTAAGGTTGGGCAGATGATTGGAGCGACCGGGCTTTTGATGGGATTTGCACTGGCAATGTACCGCAGGGTGGAGCCGGAGAGAAAGAAACAGTATAAGTCGGTATTTCTTTCTATCGTGGCAGCCGTATTCTTGACAGGCGTTACGGAGCCGCTTGAGTTCATGTTTATGTTTGCGGCGCTTCCGTTATATATTATCTATGCAATTTTGCAAGGTCTTGCCTTTGCCTTGGCGGGCGTATTCGACCTTCGTTTACACTCTTTCGGCAATCTGGAATTTATCACGAGGATTCCCATGTCGTTAAAGGCGGGGCTTGGCGGAGATATCTTGAACTTTGTCATCAGCGTGGCGGTATTTTTCGCCATCGGCTATGCGGTCGCGTACTTTATGATTGGCAAGTTTAAGTTTGCCACACCGGGACGTCTGGGCAATTATCTTGATGAAGAAGAAGCCGGCGAGGGCGGTGACAAATCTGCGGCCGGCGGAAACGAGCAGGCAGAGAAAATTATTGCTTTGCTTGGCGGCAGAGAAAATATTACCTTGGTAGACGCTTGTATGACGCGGCTGCGCGTGACGGTAAAGGACGTGAATAAGGTAGCGGAACTGCCAGAGTGGAAAGCGCAGGGGGCCATGGGCCTGATTAAGAAAGATAACGGTATTCAAGCGGTGTATGGACCGAAAGCAGATGTTTTGAAATCAGACATCAATGATATATTATAAAGGAAAAACATTATGAAAATCATGACATTAAACGCGCACAGCCATAGTGTGGATTTGCCAATAAGCGTATTTGAGGATAATCTTGCTCATCTGGCAGATTACATTTTGCAGCAGCAGATTGATGTAATTGCCTTACAGGAGGCGTGCCAGACGCAGAGCGAAACTACTGTGGAAACAGAACAAGTTCACGGATTTATAGCGGCGGTCAGTGAAGAAGAAATCCATGATTTGCCTTCGGCAGTCGGTAAAGAAGAAATCCATGGTTTGCCTTCGGCGGTCGGTAAAGAAGAAATTCATGGTTTGCCTTCGGCGGACAAAAAGTCAGTCATTCGCCGGGATAATTATGTTTGGCGTCTGATGCAAAAACTGGAGCAAAAAGGCTGTCGATATGACTGGACCTGGGACGGCATAAAAACTGGATATGGGATATTTGACGAGGGGCTTGCTATCATCAGCAAGTTCCCCATCGAACATGTGCAATCGTATTATCTTTCCCATTCCCGCGACTATCAGAACTGGAAGACGAGAAAAGCGATTGCGGCGGACGTTTGTGTCGGAGCGCAAAAGGTTTGTTTTGTCTGTACGCATCTGGGCTGGTGGGGGGATAAGGAAGAACCGTTTGCCAGCCAGATGGATTTGCTTCAAAAAGCGCTGTCCCAAAAGAAAGGAAACATTTTTCTGCTGGGCGATTTTAACAGTCCGGCAAATGAGAGGAATACAGGCTACGATTATGTGAAAAGCTATGGATGGTTGGACACCTGGCAACTTGCCGGAAACGACGGACATGAGATAACCGTTCCGGGAAAAATTGACGGATGGAGCGAGGAAGCGCAAAATGGGTTATGTATCGACTATATTTGGGCGAACTATCCGGCGAACGTCGTCTCTTCGCGAGTCGTACTTTCCGGCCAGAAGGAGCCGGTGATTTCAGATCATTTTGCAGTATTAGCGGAAATTTGTGAGAAATGAGGAAGAAGCATGAGAAAAAGTGGAATTTTACTCCCGATTAGCAGCCTGCCGTCTGCTTATGGGATCGGCTGTTTTTCCAAAGAGGCGTATGAGTGGGTGGATTTTTTGAAAGAGGCGGGGCAAAGCTGTTGGCAGATTCTTCCGCTTGGCCCTATCGGATATGGGGATTCTCCTTACCAGTCATTTTCGTCTTTTGCCGGCAACCCATACTATATCAGCCTGGAAAAGTTGATTTCTTATGGATGGCTGACAGAGGAGGAGTGCGAGAGTGTCGATTGGGGAGCGGATGAGCGGTATGTTGATTACGGCCTGTTATATGAAAACAGATCTGTGCTGTTACGGAAAGCTTTTCAAAAGAGTGGGATTGAGGATGATCCGCAATTCCGCAAATTTCAGGAGGAAGAGAAGGATTGGCTGGGAGACTATGCGCTATTCATGGCCTTGAAAGATGAAAATGAGGGAAAACCTTGGACTTTGTGGGAAGAAGATGTAAAATACAGGAAAGAAGAGGTTTTGCAAGATAAAGCGAAAGAACTTGCGCAAGAGATTTGCTATTATGAATTTTTGCAGTTTGAGTTCTATCGTCAGTGGTTGGAATTAAAGAATTATGCAAACAGTCAGGGTGTGGAGATAATCGGCGATATTCCGATTTATGTGTCTATGGACAGCACCGACGCCTGGGCGGGCAAAGAATTATTTCAATTTGATGAACATGCAAGGCCCAAAGCAGTTGCCGGTTGTCCGCCGGACGGGTTCTCGGCGGTCGGACAATTGTGGGGGAACCCGCTTTACGATTGGGATTACCACCTGGCAAGCGGATTTGCCTGGTGGATGCGGCGGCTTCGGTTTTGCTTCCGTATGTATGACGTGGTGCGTATCGACCATTTTCGCGGGTTTGACGAATATTATGCGATACCGAATGGCGCAGTGGACGCCAGAGAAGGAAAATGGCAAAAAGGGCCGGGCATTGCCTTGTTTGAGAAGGTGCGGCAGGTGTTTGGCGAGCGGGAAATTATTGCCGAGGATTTGGGCTATGTGACAGATTCTGTGCGAAAGCTGGTAGCAGACAGCGGATATCCAGGTATGAAAGTGTTGGAATTTGCCTTTGATTCCAGGGATTCGGGAAGCGCCAATGATTATCTGCCGTACAATTATCAAAGAAACAGCGTGGTATACACCGGGACACACGACAATGAGACAATTACCGGATGGTTTTGCGAAGGGCTGAAAGCGGAGGAACGGCAGAAGGTCCGGGAATATCTCTGTGATTTTAAGAGCAAAGATGAAAAGATGTATTTACCATTGGTATGTACGGCGATGGCGAGCGTTTCCAAGTTGTGTGTGATACCCTTGCAGGACTGGCTGGGGTATGATAACCGCGCGAGGATCAATGTGCCGTCGACCACTGGGGAGAATTGGCGATGGCGTGTAAAGAAGAAAGAATTGACCGAAGAATTGGCAGAGACAATTTATGCAGCAGTAAAACGGTATGGGAGAGAGGTTCAAGGATAAGTAACGGAGGTGGCAGGATATGGTGAAATTTTATGGGAAACCAGTGTATAAAGGCATTGCGGTTGGCCCGGTAGTGGTGTTGAAAAATGAAGACCAAAAAGTAAAGCGCAGGAAGGTAGACAATCCAGGGGAAGAAGTCGCAAGGGTCGAACAGGGAGTGAAAACGGCCCAGGAACAGTTGCAGGCGTTGTATGAAAAAGCGGTTGTTGAGGTGGGCGAGGCAAGCGCGGCAATTTTTGAAGTACACCAGATGATGTTGGAAGACGAGGATTATTTGGACGCCATTTACAATATGATTCGCGCGGAGCAGGTAAATGCCGAATATGCCGTGGCAGTGACAGGGGATAATTTCTCAGAGATGTTTGCCGGAATGGACGACGATTATATGAAAGCCCGCGCCGCGGACGTCAAGGATATTTCTAACCGCCTGGTGCAGTGTGTCAGCGGAAATCAGGAAGCCGGATTGAATTTCAAAGAGCCGTCCATTATCGTGGCAGACGATTTAAGCCCCAGCGAGACGGTACAGATGGATAAGAAAAAGATCCTGGCGTTCGTTACGGTTCATGGTTCCGCCAATTCCCATACGTCCATATTGGCGCGGATGATGAACATCCCAGCGTTGATCGGCGTACCCTTGGATTTGGATAAAATAAAGTCGGGGATGAAGGCTGTCGTGGACGGCGTTCAGGGAGAAGCCATCTTTGAGCCGAATGAGTTCGTCTGTGAAGAGGCGGAGCGCAAAATTAAGAAAGAACAGGAAAAATTACAGCTATTACAGGAGCTAAGAGGGAAAGAGAATGTAACGCAAAGCGGTAAAAAAATCAATGTTTACGCCAATATTGGCGGTATCGGAGACGTTGGTTACGCGCTGGAAAACGATGCGGGCGGCGTAGGGCTTTTCCGCAGTGAATTTCTCTATCTGGGTAGAGATGATTTCCCGACCGAAGAAGAGCAGTTCCAGGCGTATCGGCAGGTTTTACAGACTATGGGTGAGAAAAAAGTGATTATCCGTACCTTGGATATCGGGGCGGATAAGCAGGTGGATTATTTCAACCTGGGAAAAGAGGATAATCCCGCCATGGGTTACCGTGCTATCCGCATCTGCCTCAAACAGCCCGAGATTTTTAAGACGCAGCTGCGCGCATTGTTCCGGGCAACCGTATATGGAAATCTTTCGATTATGTATCCGATGATAACCTCTGTGGAAGAAGTGGAAAAGATTTATGCGATCGTCGAGGAAGTCAAGGAAGAATTGGCAAAGGAACAAATTACTTTCAAGGACCCGGAGCAGGGGATTATGATTGAGACCCCGGCGGCGGTGATGATCAGCGACAAGCTGGCACAGATGGTTGATTTCTTCAGCGTGGGCACCAATGACCTCACGCAGTATACGCTTGCCATCGACAGGCAGAACGAAAAGCTGGATGATTTCTATAATCCGCATCATGAAGCGATCCTGGCGATGATTCAGATGATTACCGACAACGCCCACAAACATGGGAAATGGGCGGGAATATGCGGGGAATTAGGCGCAGACTTGGAGCTTACAGAAGAATTTGTTAAAATGGGAATTGACGAATTATCCGTCTCTCCCTCAATGGTGTTACCATTGCGGAAACGCATTCGGGAAATAAAATAATTTTAGTTTAAAGGAGGAAACAGTTATGCAGAAATTTGATTATGTAATTAAGGATGAAGTGGGAATCCACGCAAGGCCAGCAGGGCTTCTTGTCAAGGAAGCAAAAAAGTATCAGAGTGAAATCCGCATTGTAAAGGATAGCAAATCTGCCGCCGCCACCAAATTGATGGCAATTATGGGGCTTGGCGTAAAATGTGGGGACACGGTAACCGTAGAAGTGGAAGGCGCGGACGAGGATGCTGCCTGCGAAGGGATCAAGGCTTTTTTTGAGAGCAATTTGTAAAAATATTTAGCTATCAGGGTGGAAGTAAGAAACTCGCAGGCTCATTACATTTCTGTGTCTTGGGGGACCGTAAAACAGATTGCCGGATAACTGGAGGTATGCTATAATCTGCCTATGAGGTAGACGTGTTACGAGGAGGGCAGGTTTCCTGGCTTCACAGAAGGGGAGGTGGTGCGGATGGATACATACCAGATTTTGAGCCTGTTGTTTTTAGGCGGTAATTTCCTGATTGCGTTGCTTGCCTATATAGATTAGGAAATGTATAGGATTTATATAAGAGCGTGTATCGCCATGTATCTCGATAAAACCGCATAGAATAAGGCTTTAGGCGTTCCCAGGTTCCATGAATCTCTATATAGCTTTATTTATCTCAATAGCAAAATAGTGTAGAAATGGTGTAGTAACGACAGAAAGAGTCTGATAAAAAATGATACCCACAAATGAATATTAGGACACCTGGACAAGTCCATTATCAGTTATAGAAATATGATTGATAGTGGGCTTGTTTTAGTGTCTTAATTTACCATGACAAAAAAGGAGGCAACGGAATGGCAATAATCAAATGAGACGTTAAATTATTACCTGAATGACTATTACACAGGCTGGACACCGGAAAGCTACTGAAGGACAGAAGCATTCCTGCGGTCGGCAGTGAAAGTTGACGCATTCCCGGACAAAGGCGGCGTAAGGGCATGTGTATACATTGATTATGACAGTATGGACGATTATGTGAATGCAACCGGGGACCAAGTGGCATTATGGGCGGATCAGAGCTTGCACGGTGGCTTATCTTTTCTATTTCAGCGCGAAGCTCTTCGAGGCTCCGATGCCCGTACTTGGCATTCGTAATATCACTGCCAAAGGAGTGCCCAAGCATCCGTTTGCGGTCGTTTTCATTGACGCCGTATCGTTCACAGAGCATGGAAAATGTGTGGCGGCAGTCATGGGGCGTATGCTTTTCGGTCCCTAGGCGCCCGAGCGAGCCATACATGTTTTTGCGGAAGGTTCCGCATGTGCAAAGAAGGAGGTTCCTGCCCCCGTTAAAGCGGTTGGCTACAAGGGGTTTCGTACCCCTCTTCCCAGGTCTCGGCGTATGCCAGGGCTTTGGGGGAGACGGGTCCATGGATGGTGTATTCCGTAACCGGGGGGTATACGCCATAAGGCCTTCGCCTGCCTTTGCCCAGATATTTTATGCTGCCAAAATTATTTGGGAGTTTCATACGTTTTCTGCGTTTCGCCATGGTATCATCCATCCTCGTCGTTAGTGGTAGAGTGAGGTATTTTTGGGTATAAAAATAACAGCCAGGCAGAATAAAGGTTCTGCTTGCAAGCTGTTTCCGAAGATGGTACAATATATAAGCGAAATATGTACATGCCGTCTTCGGAGGTATGGGAACCGTTCCTGTTGGCGCAGGGGCGGTTTTTGCTTTACATAGGCAGCGGGGATATGGTACAATCCCTATGTTGTCATACCCAATCCGGCAATGGAAAGGGGATGCATATATGTTCGATGCAATCATCTCTTTTTTTATTGCTGTTATGGCAGATGTGATTTGCCATCTCATCTGCAAGTGGCTAGATAGCAAGCATGATGACAATTAGCCCAAAAGAAAATCCCGGAGTAGCCGCTCCGGGGTTTTTATTGGTGCACATATGATGCAACCATCTCTGTTTGCCTATCGGCATTATAGCATATGCAGGGATGGAATGCAATATGCTCCCCGGGGGATTTTTATTTAGTT
>CATLBW010000125.1 GCA_949879775.1 uncultured Lachnospiraceae bacterium | reverse complement strand
GAGGCGTGGACATTAATGCAGCCATACCTTGGGAGCTTTAAGACCTCCCCTGGTAAAATCTGCCCAAACGCCACAACCACGATAATATCCGCCTCATACGCCCGAAGATATTCAATACAAGCTTCTTCCCGCACGCGCCTGGGCTGGTATACCTCTATGCCGTGGGCAAGCGCGGCCTCCTTCACCGCGGAAAATTGCATGGACTTTCCCCTGCCCCTGGGCTTATCCGGCTGGGTGACGGCAAGCGCCACCTCATGCCCTGCCGCAAGCAGCGCCTCTAAGGTCCCTACGGAGAAATCCGGCGTCCCCATAAAGATTATTTTCATTCGTCTTCCTCCTCAAATTCCGCATCGTGCAGCCCATCTTCTACCTTTTCCACATACATATGACCGTCCAGGTGTTCAATCTCATGGCAGAACGCGCGCGCTAAGAGATCATCCCCCTCCAGCTCCACGCGCTGCATGTCTTCATCCCATGCCTCAATTTTCACATACATGGGCCGTGTGACAATCCCATATTTCCCGGGGACGCTCAGGCAGGCTTCCTCGCCGGTCTGCTCCCCGCTCGATTCCATAAGCCTGGGGTTAATGAGCACGATCGGCCCTTCCCCAATATCAACGACAACCACACGCTTTAACACGCCCACCTGCGGAGCCGCCAGCCCTACGCCGTTTGCCTCATACATCGTCTCTAGCATATCGTCTATCAGCTCCTGGATTCTCGGCGTCACCGCCTTGATTTCCCTGCACTTCTTATTCAATATCCCGTCACCCAACTGACGGATGTTACGCACTGCCATATCATTTCCTCCTCTTGTATTCATTGTATGCGTATTACCTAAAACCCATTCACCGGGTCAAAATCAAACTGCACCGTCACACTCTGAAATTCCCGGTGGCCGCTGATAAACTGCTCCAACACATCTTTCATCTGCACAAGCGAGCGGTATTCCTGATGTTTAAAATAAAGCACCCTGCGGTAAATATCCTTTACCTTCGCTACGGCGGCCTCTGTCGGCCCGATTGTCTGCAAGCCTGCCAGTTTCCCCTTCTCCTGCGCCTGCCGTACGATCTTTGCCAACAGCTCAATGCATAAAATGGCCGTCATTTCATCCGCGGACGCCACCATCAGCGCCAGCATGTGCCCGCAGGGCGGGTAATGCGCAAGGCTGCGGTAGGCAATCTCCTCCTCGTAAAACCCCTCGTAATCCTGCCTGCCTGCAAACGCTATCGCATAATGCTGCGGGCTGTATGTCTGTATGACAACCTCGCCCGGCATGTCCCCACGGCCGGCGCGCCCCGCTGCCTGGGTAACCAATTGGAACGTCCTCTCCGCACCATGGAAATCACTGACATGCAAAGACAAATCCGCCGCCAGCACCCCTACCAACGTCACATTCGGGAAATCATGCCCCTTAACAATCATCTGCGTCCCAATCAAAATATCCGCTTCCTGGTTAGCAAATGCAGATAAGATCTTCTCATAGCCGTCTTTGCTGCGGGTGCTGTCAAAATCCATGCGCAGCGTCCGCGCATCAGGAAAGCGTTTTTTTACAATCTCCTCAATCTTCTGGGTGCCTGCCTTAAAGCCTCCGATATACTTAGATCCGCATTCCGGGCAGGTCTGCGGCGCGCCCTGCGTATGCCCGCAATAATGGCAGACCAGCCTGCCGCCTGTGTGCTGGCTGAGGGAGACGTCGCAGTGTGGGCATTTTACCACATGCCCGCAGGCACGGCAGGAGACAAAGCCCGCCAGCCCCCGCCGGTTGATAAAAAGCATGGCCTGTTGATGCTTGTTAAGACGCTGTTCCATCAATCCCTGCAATTTTTCACTAAGGATAGAACGGTTCCCCTGCCTTAATTCTTCCCTTAAATCAACCGTATAACACTTTGGCAAAGGTTTTTCTTCAATTCTTTTACTTAGTTCCAAAAGCACATAGTCGCCATTCCTGGCATGGTAATAGCTTTCAACCGACGGGGTGGCGGAACCTAAGAGCACGCTCGCGCCCGCCATCCTGGCGCGCTCAATCGCCGTCTCCCTGGCATGGTAGCGCGGCGCCGTTTCGCTCTTATAGCTTGTCTCATGTTCCTCATCTATGATAATAATCCCTAAATTGGCAAATGGCGTGAACAATGCAGAGCGCGGGCCTATCATCACATCCAGCTCTCCATTTTTCGCCCGCTCAAACTGGTCGTAACGTTCCCCCTGCGACATCTTGGAATTGAGGATCGACACGCGCTCCCCAAACCTCTTAAAAAAACGCACCACAGTCTGGTACGTCAGGGCAATCTCCGGTATCAGTACGATTGCCTGCCTGCCCATCCCCACCAATTTCTCGATAATCTCTATGTATACGGCAGTCTTGCCGCTGCCGGTGACGCCGCGCAGCAGGTACGTCCTTTGCTGCCCGCAAGAGAAATCCTCAAAGACGCGCGCCGCTGCTTCCCTCTGCCCTTCGTTAAGCTCCACCCTGTCTTTGCCCTGCTCCATCTTTCCTAAGGGGCTGCGGTACGCACGTTTCTCCTCCACGGTGAGGATTCCCATCTCCTCTAAAGCACGGATGACTGCCGCCGTAACATGCAGCTTGCCGGTCACCGCCTCATAGGGCAGGGGGCTTTGCTCCATTAAACCGGACAAAAGCCTTTCCCGTGCCGTATTGTGTTTCCTCTGGAACAATGCAAGCCATTCCTGCGCTTCCTTTCGCCTTAAAGCCAGGCGCACGATGCGCTGTTTTTTGGCGTTTGCCTTCCGTTTAACCGGCAGTACCGTCTTTAACGCCTGGTTCATGGTAGAGCCATAATTTTCCCGCATCCATCCCGCCAGGGCTATCAGTTGGGATTCAATGGGGATGCTGCCCTCCACCACGCCCGTAATCTCTTTTAGCCTGTCAGTATCATACTCCGGCTCGTCAGTCAGCTCCACGACATAACCGGTGTTCCTGCGGTTGCCATTGCCAAAAGGCGCCTCCACCTGCATCCCTACGGCAAGGCAGCCTTGCAGCCCTGGCGGCACCTTATACTGAAATGCCTTATCCAGTTTTTCATGTGAAATGTCTATAATGACGTTCGCATACAATGCCATCTGTATCACCTGCCCCCGCTCTCTAAAACAAACGATTATTGTTTATCTGTCTGCCTTAGCTCCTGCAATACTTCCTGAATCAACACCCGCTCATCCATAGGGTATTTCTTCCCTTTGATTTCCTGGTAATCCTCATGCCCTTTGCCTGCAAGGACAATCACGTCCCCCGGCTGCCCATTGGCAATCACATAGCGGATGGCCTCTTTCCTGTCCGCAATCTCCACATACCTGCCATCCGTCTTCGATATGCCCACCTTTATATCCTCTATAATCGCCTGCGGTTCCTCAAACCTGGGGTTATCGGAAGTAATCACCGTCAGGTCGGCAAGCCTGCCGGAGACCTCGCCCATCTCATACCTCCTGAGCTTTGAGCGGTTCCCGCCGCACCCAAACAGGCACACCAGGCGGGCAGGCTCATACTCTTTGAGCGTCGTAAGCAGGCTCTCTAAGCTCATGGCATTGTGCGCGTAATCAATCATCAGCGTAAAATCATCCGACACCTTCACCCTCTCAATCCTGCCTTTGACCTTCGCCTCTTTTAACGCTTTCTTCATATCCTCTGTTGACACGTCAAAATGTCGGCAGATGGCAATTGCCGTCAGGGAATTGTATATGCTGAATTTACCTGGCACGTCAACTTCAATGGGGCAATTTACCAACCCCTGCGCCTGGTAGGAAACGCCCAGATACCCCTTCCGCTGCACAAGCTTCGGCTCCTTCGCCCTCAAATCCGCCCCCTCAGAAAACCCAAACGTCTCCAAGGCACAGGTATGGCCCTCCAATACATCCTGCCAATGCTTATCGTCCACATTGACAATCCCAATCCTGCACTGCCGGAATAATAACCCCTTGCATCTCATATATTCTTCAAAAGAAGAGTGCTCGCCGGGGGCGATATGGTCTGGCTCAATGTTTGTAAAGATGCCAATCTCAAACGGTATGCCTGCCGTCCGGTGCATCATCAGCCCCTGGGACGACACCTCCATCACCACGCACTGGCAGCCCGCTTCCACCATCTGCTGGAAATAACTTTGCACATACCAGGATTCCGGGGTCGTATGGTCCGCCGGGATTACTTTGTCCCCAATAATGGCTTCAATCGTGCCGATCAGGCCCACTTTATAGCCTGCGTTTTCCAATATGGACTTCACCATATATGTCGTCGTGGTCTTGCCTTTTGTCCCTGTCACCCCGATGACCTTTAATTTCTCCGCCGGATAATGGAACCATGCACAGGAGAGCAGCGCAAGCCCGTAGCGGCTGTCCGCCACTTTTACCACGGTGACGTCCTGCGGTGCCTCTACATCCTCCTGCACCAAAATCGCCCTGGCTCCTTTCCCCGCCGCCTCGCTGGCAAATGTGTGCCCATCCACCGCCGTGCCCTTAATACAGACAAACAGGCATCCCGGCTTTACCTTGCGCGAGTCATAAACCAGCTCCGTAACCTCTATATCCGTGCTTCCCTGCACTACCGTATAGTCCAGGCGCCCTAACAGCTTTTCCAACCGTTCCATTGTCATTCCTCTTTTCTAAAATTAGGTATTCAGTTTATTATATGATATAACTCAGGTTTTGGCAAGTTTGGACAGTTTTTGTGTCTATGCTTTTTATAATTCCGCCCTTAAGGATGGGGTAGACAAAAAGCCCTTATATGCTATAATGGTAGCGTAGGCTAAAAGGAAAGGAGAAATTTATGATTGATAACAGGAACATTGCCATGTGCATTATCTTGTCTATTGTGACATGCGGCATTTATAGTATCTACTGGTTCATCTGCCTTACTGACGAGACTAACACCGTCTCCAGGCACGGGGAAGACACCTCCGGCGTCATCGCCTTCCTTCTTTCTGTCATTACCTGTAATATTTATGCGCTTTATTGGGCATACAGGCAGGGCGAGAAAATTGACGAAGCAAAGACCGACCGCGGCATCCCCTCAAGCAGCAGCGGCATTGCATACCTTCTGCTGTGCCTGTTCGGGTTTGGCATCATCGCGTACGCGCTCATGCAAAATGAGTTGAATAAGCTGGCATAGTTATGGAAAAGAAGCGTTTCGCCCGGGTCATTACATTTACATCCCTCATTTTAATGGCGGGGCTGGCATACAGCGCATGGATCAAATATACAGGAATCTCCATCCCGTGCCCAATCAACAAGCTAACGGGCCTGCAATGCCCGGGATGCGGCGCAACCCGCATGTGCCTTGCACTGATGCGCTTTGATTTTCGGAGCGCATTCCTGTTTAACCCGGCGCTCTTCCTGCTGCTTGTGCCGCTGGGAGCCGTCTTTTTGGAAAGCGCGGCCACTTATGTGCGCACCGGGACAAAAAAGCTGAAACGCTGGCAAAGCATCGTCCTGTACATAAGCATCGTGGTCCTTTTCGCACATGGCATAGTACGCAATTTCTTATAAGCCTCCGGACAAACAGAATACCTAAACGTAAAAACCAGGCCCCCTCAGATTTACTGAGAAAGCCTGGTTTTTACATATGGACCCTATCTTTGCCTACAGTCCCTCTCTCGTTCCCCCTTTCGGTCAGTCGCTTCCATCCAGCCCCTTTTCCTGTTCTTTCTGGATATCAGGAAAAGCGGAAAGCATAGGCTTTACATCATCCCCTTTTATCTTACGCTGCACATAATTGGCTGTTATCTTAACCACAACCGGCGACAACGCCAGAACGCCAATTAGGTTAGGGATGGCCATCAGGCCGTTAAACGTATCGGAGAGGTCCCACGCCAGTTCCAAGTTCATGGTCGCGCCAAACACGATAAACACAATAAAGATCACACGGTAAACAATTGTTGCCTTTGAGCCAAATAAATACTCAAACGCCTTTGTCCCATAATGGCTCCAGCCAAGCACTGTAGAGAAAGCAAACAGCAGGATAGCAACCGCGATAAATGCAGGCCCTAAAGAGCCAAATACTTTGGAAAACGCCTCTCCCACCAGGGCGGAGCCTTCCGCGCTGCTTAGCACCTTCCCAGTATTCAAATCCACCAGGCCGGAAGACAGTACCACAAACGCCGTCAAGGTACAGACAACAATCGTATCTGCAAACACTTCAAAAATCCCCCACATCCCCTGGCGCACAGGCTCCTTTACGTTAGAGCTGGAATGCACCATAACGGAAGATCCAAGTCCTGCCTCGTTCGAGAACACGCCGCGCTTCATGCCCCAGGTGACTGCCAGCTTAATGCCGGAGCCGACAATCCCGCCGCCTACCGCTTTCATGGCAAAAGCGCCTTTAAAAATAGCCCCGAACACTGCGCCAAACTGGCTGATATTGAGCGCACATACAACCAGGGCACCCACTATGTACAATAACGCCATTACCGGAACTAACTTTTCCGTGACAGACGCAATCCTTTTGATCCCTCCCAATATTACCAGCCCGGCAAGCGCCATCAACACAATCCCGGTGGCAAGCGTGGGGATATGGAAAGCAGCTTTCATATTGCCCGCAATAGAATTAATCTGGCTCATGTTGCCTATCCCAAAAGACGCCATCAGGCAAAATACAGAAAACAGGACGGCCAGCGCCGCGCCAACGCCCTTCATGCCTTTCTTAGCCCCCAGGCCATCCCGCAGATAGTACATGGCGCCGCCGCTCCATTCGCCTTTCTCATTCTTCTTACGGTAGTAAATGCCTAAGACGTTCTCAGAATAATTCGTCATCATGCCGAAAAATGCCACAATCCACATCCAGAAAATAGCCCCAGGCCCGCCGAATATCAAGGCGCTGGAAACACCCACGATATTGCCGGTGCCAATCGTAGCCGCCAATGCCGTACACAATGACTGGAACTGAGAAATAGATTTATCCTCCGTCCCCGTATGTTTCGTAATGTGCCTGTCCGTAAAGATACTGCCCAGCGTATGCTTCATCCAGTAGCCAAAATGTGAAATCTGAAAAACTTTCGTCAGTAAAGTCATCAAAATTCCCGTGCCTACCAGGAGCACCAGCATGGGAATGCCCCAGACGAAGCCATTAATTGCGCCGTTAATCTTCTCAACCATCTCAATCATACTCTTCACTCCTCTTCCTTTGTCTTAAACAGGGCTTTCCCAATCGTACATGTGGCAGCAGATAAGCATTGTCTTACCTGCTGCCACATGTATGCCCTCTTAATAAATTACCATAGTATGAAAGCGCTGTCAAGAATTTAAAAGCCCCTTCCACGCAATGGAAAATTTGGCACGCATATGTTATACTGTATCTAAATAAGTTTAAGGAGCGCATATATGAAATGTACTATAAAAATATATCTTACTTGATAAGCCACATTTTTGTAATGCTGTTTATTTATCTGTTTATCGAATCCCGTTATACGAAGCGCAAAGCCGCGGCAATCTGCAGCGCTTCTTTTTTAGCGATAACAATCCCCAATATCCTCAAGCTGAACATCTTCCCTGACAGCAAATTATGTTATTTCCTGGTGACAATCTATCAGATTATCATGACACAGTTTACCGGGGTTTTTATTTCAAAAATGCGGGACAGCAGGGCCCTGTTCGTCGGCTTGAGCGGATCTAATTATGTGATCGCGGGAAGCATTATGGCGGCTGTTTTACATATCTATACCGGGAACCTGTATATTTGCACTGTCGGCTGCATCATTACGCATATTGTGATCCTGTATATTTTATATACCAGAATCCATGATATCTGGATTGGCTATCAGAAAGAAGAGACCATGAACAGTTGGTGGAAGCTCTGCCTGATTCCTGTATTTTTTTATTGTGGTTTTTCCATCTTTGCATTTTTCCCATATACGCTCGATGAACACCCGGAAAATATCCCTGGCGTGCTGATGTTCATTATCGCAATGTTTATGTCCTATGTAATCATGATGCAGTACGTGTCGGGCGAAGCGCGGCAAATAAGCCTTTCCTGGCAAAACAGGCTTTTTGAATCCTATATCGAAGGCCTAGAGAACCAGTACCACCTGGTCGGGCAGTCAGAAAAGAACCTGAGGATACTGCGGCACGACATCCGGCATTATTCAAGCATGATTGACTCGCTGCTTGAGCAAGGCGCATACCCTGAAATTAAAAAGGTCACGGAGCACATTAATTCCGTGACAGAAGAAAATAAATCCATAAGGTACTGCAGCAACCTGGTTGTCAACACAATGTTTTCAAGCCTGATGGAAAAAGCGCGTTCCCTGGATATAGAAATGCAGTGCGACATCAGCGTCGCCGAAGAAATCCCCGTTGACAGCTATGAATTTGCCATGGTAGTTGCAAACCTGTTGGAAAATGCCATAAATTCCGTGAAGGATTTAGGGAAGCACAGGAGGCTTGTAAAAGCAAAGGTCCACTGCGCATCCGATTATCTATTGGTCGATATAAAAAATGAATATGATGGCGAAATTATTTTCGATGCACAAAGCGGCTTGCCCAAGAGCCGCAAAGGAAAGAACCATGGCCTGGGCATGCAGAGCGTACAGGCTTTTTCAGATAAAATCAGCGGGAATATCGGATGCTATTGCGAAGGCAACCGATTCCATATTATGCTATTTGCAAAATAAACCCCCATATCGGCATTGCAAATACCACCATGAATGAAAGGGGGTTACTTTGAGCCTCCAGGCCACTCATGAATGAGGGATTTCGGGGGATGATGCGGACCTGTCCGCTTTGCTCTCTTATAGGAAAAACCTTGTCACGCTAACGCGTGAAAGTATCTTTCCTATAAGGATTAGGGTGTCAAAAGGTCCATTTTCATTGCAGAGCAAATTTTTTCAAGATTGTGCTACAATATCTTGAGGCGATGCGGCGCATCGTTGATAGATATTGTGGTGCAAGATTGAGGAAAT
>CATLBW010000124.1 GCA_949879775.1 uncultured Lachnospiraceae bacterium | reverse complement strand
TATAGGAAAGACCTTGTCACGCTAACGCGTGAAAGTGTCTTTCCTATAAGATAAAAATAGTATGCGCACTCGCACAAGAGGAAATATGTCGCGAAAGCGACTGTGCTCGGCGCGTCAAAGTGTGCAATCCCCTCATGAATGAGGGGTAGAGGAGCTGAAGTGGGCTTGCCCACTTTGTTCTCTTATGTTGGAAAAGGCCTTGTCACCCAAACGCGTGAAAGTGTCTTCTTAAAAGATAAAAAATAAAATGCGCACCCGCACTTGCACGCTTTTTTTATCCCCAAAAAATCATCACTCGTCCCACCTTGTGGAATTCCCACGTCACAATATGGTAATATTATTTCTAAATAGTTTTCTGCAGGAGGAGTGAGGGCTATGCTGGGAGGTTCTTTTTGGGTAGCGTTTTTAAGGAATACCATTAGTATAATTTTGATGCTGTCCTTTTTTCTGATGCTGGATCGCCCAAAGCTTTCCATGAAAAAAACAGTATGGTGCTATATTGCCTTTGGAGTGTCGATGATTTTGGGCTATAGCTGCTGGTATCTGTTGGGGACGGCCAGTTTTGTCAAGTATGCGGCAATGTCCTCGCTTCCGCTGATTGGGGTTTTTTGCTGCCTGATGAGCGGTGAGGTCTTTTATTTGTCCCTGTATCGCATGGCGCTGGCATTTTACCTGTTTTCGGTATGTGTGTTCTGTGGTGTGGATGTAGCGCGCTGGTGGTTCGCAGGGAACGTATGGGTTGATATTCTGGTGCGTTTTATTGGCACGGTGGTAATCCTTCTGTTTACTTGGTTTAAGTTCCGGAGGCAGTATTTTAATGGCGTGGATTTTCTGGTCCAGGAGATGGATTTATTCAGTGCTGCTGCTCTTTTCGTGTCGGTGATGTTTGGGGCAATCATGGCTTACTGGCCCAACCTTCAGGGATTTTCCGTTTTTAATATGGTTCGTGCTTTTTTGACTTTGTTTATGGCGGGAACGCTTCAATATGCAATTCTCCATCTATACATCCATCTGGGGTATGAGCATTATTATCAGGCGGAAAAAGAACTGCTTGAGGTAAATGAGCAGCTTTTACATCAACAGATGGAGCTGATGAGCGAGGCTGAAAAGGAAGCGGCGTTAATCCGCCATGATGTGCGGCATCATACGCTTTTGATTAAGGATTATGTGCAAAAAGGGGAATTGGATGAGCTGCTTGGTTATCTGGAGCAGTATGGCGCGGATGTAGGGAGCAGGAAGGAAGAGAGTGTCTGCCGAAACCGGGCAGTGAACAGTA
This sequence comes from uncultured Lachnospiraceae bacterium, assembly GCA_949879775.1. Lineage (GTDB taxonomy): Bacteria > Bacillota > Clostridia > Lachnospirales > Lachnospiraceae > Petralouisia. The sequence continues at coordinate 7,677 of CATLBW010000124.1, read as the reverse complement.
TTCTGTCATCTTACGCTAAGAAAGCGAGGGGGCAGGATATCCAGGTTGCCATGGATGTGAGGCTGGCGGAAGGGCTGCCGATCCGTGACATTGACTGGGTGGCGATTTTGGCGAATGTTTTTGAAAATGCCATCCATGGCTGTAATAATAGTGGGATGCCGCAAAAGGTAATTGATATTTTTATTGCCCAAAAAAGGAATAAGGTAATTATCCAGTGCCGGAATACAAGCAATGGGGAAGTAGTTTTCCGAAAGGGGATTCCCCAATCGGATAAAGGCGGCGGCATGGGTGTAATCAGTATTATAAAGGCGGCTTCCCATTATGCTGGGGAGACGGATTTTGTTGTTGAGGATGGGCGGTTTGTTACGAGGATTCTTCTGAACCTTCCGGCTTAATTTGATTTGCGATAAAGGAGGAAGCCTGGTTTATAAGCGGTTTGGGTTTAGCTGATGATATCCTTTGATATAAATGAGAACTTACATGGTTAAGGAGGAAAATGAATGAATTTTTTGGATGAGTTTCAAGTTATGGTGCGCAAGTACCCACAGCGGGCGGCCTTGGCGGACTGTAACGGAGAGCGGATTACAACGTATGAGCAATTAAATACGTTAAGCGGCAGGATTGCCGCCAAGCTTGTACAGTCGGGAGAAATGTCAGACAGGGTTGTTATGGTCTGCATGGGCAGGAAGATGGAATATATTGCGGCGGAGCTGGGTATCATGATGGCGGGAGCAGCGTTTGTGCCGGTGCTGCCGGAATACCCCAAGGAGCGGCTTTCGTACATCGAGCAGGACTGCCAGGCGGCGACAGTGATTAATGACGCCTGGCTGTCAGATATTGGGGATTATGAGCCAATCCAGCCGGCAGCAAGGGAAGATAGCAGCCGTGCGATGCTCATTTATACCTCCGGTTCTACCGGGCGCCCTAAGGGGATTGTACATACGATGGCGAGCTTTACACAGGCTGTTTGGCGCAACAGGGGCGTCCTGTATGTAGATGAAAACGATGTGCAGGCGGCGGCGGGGCCGCTGTCTTTCGTCGTCTTAGTCCTGGAGTATTATGCAGTACTCTCACGCGGCGGCTGTTCCCATATTGTGCCGGAGGAGACAAGGAAAGATGTGCGGCTTTTGGCGGATTATTATGATGCTAATGGTATTACCTGTGCGTTTATGAGTCCGCAGATGTTAAAGCTGTTTAAGAATAAGAGCCGTACATTGAAGAAGATGGTGACTGGAAGCGAGCGCGTTTCCATGCTGGCAGGGGACGGCTATGAATTGTATAACGGCTACGGCGCCAGCGAGACGGCAGCAATGTCGGTGACCTACAAAATTGAGGAACCTGTAGAGAATACGCCCATCGGTAAGCCGTTGGAGGGAGTGGAAATTTTCCTGTTGGATGAGGACGGAAAGGAAGTCGCGGATGGGGAAGAGGGCGAAATCTGCGTCAAAGGCGTCTTTGCCGAGTCGTATCTGAATCTGGAGGAACAGAGCGCAAAGACATTTATTAAGCAGGAGGATGGAAGCGTTCTCTTGCATACTGGGGATATCGGGCGCAGGCTGCCGAACGGCAATTACGTCTATGTCAATCGCAAGGACTGGATGGTGAAAATCAATGGACAGCGTGTGGAAACCGGGGAAATTGAACTGCGCATTGCGTCTATGCCGCAAGTGGAAAACGTTGTTGTCAAGGCGTTTGAGGACGACAATGGACAGAATTATCTCTGTGCATATTATGTATCAGAAAAGGAGATTGAGACGGAGCAAATCCGCGCGTATTTGAAAGAGACGCTTCCTGATTATATGATTCCCCGTTTCTTTAAGCGGCTGGACAGCCTGCCGAAGAACGCGAACGGCAAGCTGGACCGTACAGTATTGCTGCCGCCGGGATTAGACGAATATAAGACAACGTATAAAGAGCCGCAGAGTGAGCGCGAGAAACGTATTTGCCAGGGCTTTGAGGAAATCTTGCACTGCGGCAGGGTCGGCGTGGATGACGATTTCTTTAAAATGGGCGGAGATTCTATCAATGTCTTAAAGCTTGCTGAATTCCTCAGTGATATAGACCTGGCGCCGGAACTGGTATTGCGTGGCAGGACGCCCGCAAGAATCGCGGCGCTTTTAGAGGAAAGCCAGGAAGATACATTAAAGAAGCATTCTAAGGAGCGCAAAGAATATATCCTCACCGATTCTCAGCTTGGCGTTTACTTAGAATGTGTCAATGACCCGCAGGCGACGATGTACAATATCCCTATGTGCTGTGAGCTGCCGGCGGCTATTGAGATAGGGAAATTTAAAGATGCAGTGAAAAAAGCGGTATCTATGCATCCGTCCTTTGGTGTGAATATTGCTTTGAGTAAGGGGACGCCGGTGATGTGCCTGCACCCGGAATATTTAAGGGCAGATATCAGCGAGTGGGAGACGGAAGATATCGAAGCTGTTAAGCGGACGTTTGTGCGCCCCTTCCGGCTGGAAGGAGAGCCGCTATATCGTATGGCGCTGTACCGCTGCGGGAACAAATGCTATTTCTTGTTCGACGTGCACCACATTATTTTTGACGGCACGTCCGTTAAGGTATTTCTCGATGAAATCTCGCAGCTTTACCGCGGAGAGGAGCCGGAGGCTGAGGTCATTTCCCTGATGGATTTCTCCGTCTATGAGGAAACTTTAAAAGATAGCGCCAAGTATCAGAAAGCACGGGAATTTTTTGCGGGCAAACTTGCAGGCGAAGATTTTGGGGAAGCCTTAATCAAAGATTATAAGAAAAAGACGGTAACGCCCGCCAGCAAGGAGGTCAGAATTTCGTTAGGCGAAGAATTGTCGTCCATGGCGGTGGAGCAGTATGTAAGGCAGAGGGGAATCTCGGAAAACACGCTGTTTCTGGGTGCGTTTTCCTATACGCTGGGGAAATTCAGCGGGGAAAATAAGAGCCTGTTTTGTACGGTCAACAACGGCAGGCATACCGTGGACATGGCGAATTCTACGGGAATGTTTGTGCGCACGCTGCCGATGTACCATTCCTGGGAGGAAAGCGTTTCGGTAGACAGTTTTCTAAAGGAGTTCCAGGAGGACTTCTACGAGGTTATGAATCACGATTGTATTTCCTTTGCCGAGCTGGCGAAAGATTACGGCATTGCCTCGGATATTCTTTTCGTCTACCAGGGGGAAATGTTTCAGGGGCTGTCGCTGGACGGCGGACAGTATGCGGCGGTGCCGCTCGCTACCGGCGATGTGCAGGCAGACGTTTCCGTGATGGTGATGAAGCAGGGGGGCGGTTATGAAATTTCCCTGGAATACCGTACAGATTTGTATCGCCAGGAGACGGCGCGTGGTCTGCTTAACATGCTGCTACAAGTCTTGAAAGGTATGTTAGCCAGTGAAAACCTGGGGCAGATTGCGCTTGCTTCGGAGCTGGATTTACAGATTTTAGATCGTTTTAACGAGACGGAAGTTTCCTATGACCGCAGTAAGACAGTGATTGATTTATTCCGTGCACAGGCGCAAAAAACGCCGGATAATATAGCGGTAGTCTACACAGACAGAAGCTATACATATGCCCAGGTGGATGAGATGTCGGACCGTCTCGCCGCTTACATTGCGGGGCTTGGCATTGGCAGGGAAGAGGTAGTGTCTGTGCTGATTCCCAGATGTGAATACATGGCGATTGCTTCGCTTGGCGTGTCTAAGTCCGGCGCGGCATATCAGCCCTTAGACCCCACGTATCCGAAGGAACGGTTAGCATTTATGATGGAGGATTCCGCGGCAAAACTTTTGATTGCCGATGAAGGGCTTTTGCCGCTGGTGCCAGAGTGGCAGGGGAAAGTCCTGCTGACGAAAGATATCCCAGGCCTGCCTGGGGCAGAGCAAATTCCAGAACCGCCGAAACCAGAGGATTTGTTTATCCTTCTGTATACCTCAGGCTCTACAGGGGTGCCCAAGGGCTGTATGCTTGAGCACCGGAATGTGGCGGCGTTCTGCGACGGTTACCGCAGGAATTATGAATTTACGGAGGACAGCCGTGCGGCGGCATACGCAAGCTATGGATTTGACGCTAACATGATGGATATGTACCCCACGCTGACGTCCGGCGCACAGCTCCATATCATAGAGGAGGCCATACGTTTGGACCTGAATGCCTTGCATACGTATTTTGAGGAGCAGGGGATTACCAATTCATTTATGACGACCCAGATTGGGCGGGCATATGCCACCAGTATGCTTTCCGGCACGGCGCGTAAGGATAGTGCAAATGGCAAGAAGACGGCGTTGAAATATCTGCTGATGGGCGGGGAAGCGTTGGCTCCGTTTGCGCCTGAGGGCAGCACGCGCATCCTGAATGTATATGGACCTACGGAATGTACGATTTTAACGACTGCCTATCCGTTTGAGAAATACGAGGAAGATTTGCCAATCGGCAAGCCCTTGCCAAATGTGAAATTATATATTGTGGATAAACAGGGCCGAAGGGTTCCGGTGGGCGTACCGGGAGAATTGTGCATTTCCGGCGTCCATGTATCGAGAGGCTATCTGAACCGCCCGGAGAAGACGGCGGAAGTGTATGCAGACAACCCGTACAGCGATTTGCCGGAGTATAGCAGGATTTACCATACAGGGGATATCGTGCGCTACCTGCCGGATGGCAACATCCAGTTTATCGGCAGGCGGGACGGCCAAGTAAAGATCCGCGGCTTCCGTATCGAGCTGACGGAAGTGGAAGAGATTATACGTCGTTTCCCAGGTATTAAGGACGCTACCGTGGCGGCGTTTGACGAGCCTTCCGGCGGGAAATATATCGCCGCCTATGTGGTAGCGGATGGGGAAATTGATGTGGATGCTTTGAATGCGTTTATCGAGGAGAGCAAGCCGCCGTACATGGTCCCGGCAGTGACAATGCAGATTGATAAGATCCCGCTCAACCAGAACCAGAAAGTAAATAAGCGCGCGCTGCCCATGCCAGAGCGCAAACAGGAAGATTTGGTGGCGCCCAAGGGGGAAGCGCAGCAGAAGATTTTTGACTGCGTGGCAGAAGTGGTTGGGCACCGGGAATTCGGTATCAATACGGATATCTATAAAGCGGGGCTGACCTCCATCGGCGCAGTTAAGCTGAATGTATTGTTGTCCGACGCCTTTGCGGGCGCGGTCATCCGCAATAAGGATTTAAAAGAGCATGACACGGTCGAGAAATTAGAAAAATTCCTGGCAAATTGCAGCCAGGGGGAAACGTTTGCCGAGCAGGAAACCTACCCGCTGACCCAGACGCAGAATGGTATTTTTGTTGAGTGCGCCGCCAACCCGGGGAGCACAATCTACAATATTCCCTTCTTGTTCCGCCTGGGGGAAAATGTGGATTTACAGCGTTTGAAAAAGGCGATAGAGGATACGGTGGAGGCACACCCTTATATTAAGACGACGCTTATGCTGGATGATGGCGGCGATATCCGGCAGAAACGCAATGACGCTTTGCCGTTTGCGGTGGGGATAAGCGGGGAGCTGCATAAGGAAGAATTGGTGAAGCCGTACCAGATCCTTGGCGACCGGCTGTTCCGCATCCAATTATTTGACACGCCGGAAGGCAAATACCTCTTCTTGGAGTTCCACCATATTATCAGCGATGGGGAATCCTGCGGCATTTTCCTGCGCGACATGAACGAGGCGTATGGCGGGAAAGCGCCTGTGAAGGAGAAGTTCAGCGGCTATGAGGCCGCGCTTGTGGAGCAGGAGGCATTGCAGGGGCAGGAGTATGCGCTTGCCAAACAATATTACGATTCCATCTTTGCGGGCTGCGACACGGATTTCCTCCCCAGTAAGGACCTCAGGGGGGACGTGCCGGGGGTAGGCGTATACCAGAGGGCGGACAAGGCCGATATGGAAGCGCTGCGCCGTTTCTGCACGGGGCAGAAGATTACCTTGAACACACTGTTCACGGCGGCATTTGGGTTTGTCACGGGACGTTATGTTTACAAGGATGAGGCAGTGTTCACGACCATTTATAATGGCAGGAATGATTCCCGTTTGTCATCGACCATCAATATGCTGGTGAAAACGCTGCCCGTTTACTGCAACCTCGATGGGGAAAAGGAGGTTAGCTCTTACCTGAATGAAACTGGCGAGCAGTTGATGAACAGCATGAATGCCGATATCTATTCATTTGCGGAAATCAGCCGGGCGTACGGGATTAAGGCGGACATCATGTTTGCCTTCCAGGGCGACAACTTCCAGTTTGACAAGATTGCCGGGGAAAAGGCCGACAGCGTGCCGCTCTCCCTGGACACGGCAAAGGCGCCGCTGTCCATTGATGTGCTGGTAGGTGGGGATGAGGTCTGCTACCAGGTGGAATACCGCAGTGATATGTATGAGGAGCGCACGGTTGCCGGGCTGGTTGACAGCCTTGCGGTAGTCGTACGGGAATTCCAGACGAAGAAGCAATTGAAGGAAGTCTGCATGGTGAGCGATAAGGCGCGCCGTGAGCTGGACAGCTACAACCAGACGGAACACACAGTGGAACAGACCACGGCAAACGTGCTGTTTGAGCGCCAGGCAGCGCTTTATCCTGACAAGACGGCGGTGATTGCCTGCGGCAAGAGCCTTACGTTCCGTGAACTAAATGAGAATGCCAATAAGATTGCCAACCATTTAATCACGATGGGCCTATCCATCGAGCAGATGGTAGGCGTGATGCTGCCGCGGACGGTGGACGTCTATGCGGCAAGGCAGGGCATCCTAAAAGCGGGCGGCGCATTCCTGCCCATAGACCCCGAGTACCCGGATGAGCGTATCAGCTATATTTTGGAAGACTCGAGAGCGGAATTTGTGCTGATGCCCGGGGAGCTTGCCAGGGAGCGGAAAATGCTGGTTGACAAGTTGTCGGCAAAAGTATTGGTTTTAGAGGAACTTTTGGCGGAGGATGGCAATATCGAGAATCCAAAGGTGGATATCAAACCAGGGAACCTCTGCTATTGTATCTATACTTCCGGTTCCACCGGGAAGCCTAAGGGCGTAATGATTGAGCACCGGAATCTGGTGAACTATGTGGACGATAACCCCTATAATGTGGAGGCGCAGTCTTATGTATACAATGCCACGGTATCGCTGGCATTTGCAGCGATCACGTTTGACGTCTCTATTTTGGAGGAATGTATACCGCTGTACCACGGCATCACCGTCTGTATGGCGAACGAGGAGGAAATCCACAACCCGCTTGCGCTGTCCAAATTAATTTTGCAAAACGGCGTGGATATGATGACCTGCACGCCTTCCTTCTTAACCAATATTATCGACATGCCAGAGATGAAGAAGGCGCTGTCAATGATTAAGGTCTTTAACGTGGGCGCTGAGGCATTCCCAGAGGCGCTCTACGACAAAATTATGGCGCTGGGGACGGACGCCATCACTTTCAACGGCTATGGGCCCACGGAGACGACGATTGGCTGTGCGTTCGACCAGGTGACCGGGGATAAGATTACGATTGGTAAGCCGATGGCAAACATCAAAATGGTGATGATTGACAAGAACCGCAACCTGCTGCCCGCGGGCGTGCCGGGCGAGCTGTTGATCATTGGGGACGGCGTCGGCAGGGGCTATGTGGGCAAGCCGGAGATGACAGCGGACAAATTTATCCAATTTGAGGGCATGGACGCATACCGCAGCGGCGATTTGGCGAAGTGGAACCACCACGGTAAAA
>CATLBW010000123.1 GCA_949879775.1 uncultured Lachnospiraceae bacterium | reverse complement strand
TACACGTTTTTCAGGCAGATTCTAATCTGTTTGTTTGCTATGCGTAAAAATTTAATTCATATAATATATGTGCTGTTCTTGTTGTCTTCTTCCGTTAAACTTAATGACATTATCCAGTGGATGTCCGTTTAGCGCGGACCGAAGCGAAGCGTAGACCTTGCACACTTTGACGCGCCGAGCACAGTCGCTTTCGCGACATATTTCCTCTTGTGCGAGTGCGCATACTATTTTTATCTTATAGGAAAGACACTTTCACGCGTTAGCGTGACAAGGTCTTTCCTATAAGATAAAAAAGCCTTGCACCATGGCCGCCCACTGATTCCCAGCGGGCGGCTCCATGCAGCCCCATTTTCCTTAAACCTCTCCCATCAGGTACTTATACAACCCCTCGTAACGGAACTTAGAAGCGTTCCAGGAATAATCGTTCGCCATGGCGCGGTCAATCATCTGGTTCCACTGGCGCTTCTTGTCAAAGAATATATGCTTGGAATAATTGATGATATTGAGCATCTCCTCCCCATTATAATTCGTGAAGGAGAAACCGTCCCCTACATTGTCATACTCATTGTACGCCTGTACGGTATCTTTAAGCCCGCCTGTCTCACGGACAATGGGGATTGTGCCGTAACGGAAGGAGATCATCTGCGTCAGCCCGCACGGCTCAAAGCGGGACGGCATCAAAAACGCATCCGCCGCGCCGTAAAGCTTATGCGCCAAATCATCGGAATAACAAATGTTCGCAGAAATCTTATCCGGGTATTTCCATGCAAAATGCCGAAACATATTCTCATACTGCGGGTCGCCGGTGCCGATTACCACAAGCTGCGTATAATCGTCCACAATGCGCTCGATCACATAATTGATAAGGTCTAAGCCCTTCTGGTCGGTAAGGCGGGAAATAAGCCCGATCATGTAACGCTTCTTGTCCACTGCAAGGCCAAGCTCTTCCTGAAGCTTCTCCTTGTTCATGAACTTCTTCTTGCGGTGGTTAGACGCGTCATAATTGACATATAATTTCTCATCTGTTGCCGGGTCATACGCCTGGTAGTCAATGCCGTTGACGATTCCCTGCATATCCATATGCCTTGCTGCAAGGAGGCCGTTCAGCCCCTCGCCATAATAATCCGTCTGGATTTCCTGGGCATAGGTGTCGCTTACTGTGGTGATATAATCTGCATATACCAAACCACCCTTTAACATATTGGCGTCTTTCTTAAATTCCAGCTTATCCGGCACAAACATGCTTGCCGGGAAACCAGTCAGCCCTTTGACTGTCTTCACGTCCCAGATGCCCTGGAACTTAAGGTTATGGATTGTCATAATGGACTTCATGCCCCAGAAGAACATATCCCCCTGGAACTCTGTATTCAGATATACCGGGATGAAGCCGGTCTCCCAGTCATGGCAATGGATAATCTGCGGCTGGAAATTGATTAAGGGCAGCATAGACAGCACTGCCTTGTCAAAGAATACAAATTTCTCCATATCAAAACGGATGTCCCCATAAGGCAGGAAACAGTCAAAATACTCCTGATTGTCAATAAAGTAATACGTGATGCCATCCAGCTTATATTGTAAAATGCCAACATATTTGTCCTGGATGTAATTGCCGCAGCTCATATAGAAATGCGTCACGTACTCAAACTGGTTCCTCCAATGCTCAGGTATGCAACTGTAATTGGGGATAACCACCCGGATATCCCAGTCATTCTTGTCAAACTCTTTGGGCAGCGCCCCACACACATCGGCAAGCCCGCCGGTCTTAATAAAAGGTACGCACTCCGATGCTGCAAACAGAATTTTTCTCATAACCAATCCTCCATAAAATTTTTTCTATATCGTATCCAATGCCTGAGCGAGGTCAGCAATAATGTCTCCGGCATTTTCAATTCCAACAGACAGCCGGATCAAATCCGGCGCCACCCCTGCCTCCACAAGCTGCTCATCCGTCATCTGGCGGTGCGTATGGCTCGCCGGGTGGAGCACGCAGGTCCTTGCGTCCGCCACATGGGTGACAATCGCAATCATCTTTAATTTATCCATAAACCCTACCGATACGTCCCTTCCCCCTTTCAGGCCAAAAGAAATGACCCCGCAGGTGCCGTTCGGCATATATTTTTCCGCTAACGCATGGTATTTATTCTCTTTAAGCCCTGCATAATTGACCCATGCCACTTTCTCATGACCATTCAGGAACTCAGCCACTTTCGCCGCGTTCTCGCAGTGGCGCGCAACCCGAAGGTGCAGCGTCTCAAGCCCCACATTCAGCAGAAACGCATTCTGCGGGGACTGGATAGAGCCTAAATCACGCATAATCTGGGCAGTAGCCTTGGTAATGTAAGCCCCCTTGCCAAACTTCTGCGTATAGACGATCCCATGGTATGTGGGGTCCGGCTGCGTCAGCCCCGGATACCTGTGGGCATATTCCTCCCAGTCAAAATTGCCGCTGTCCACGATGCATCCGCCTACGCAGGTCGCATGCCCATCCATATACTTGGTAGTGGAATGCGTCACGATATCTGCGCCCCACTCAAAGGGACGGCAATTGATAGGCGTGGGGAATGTATTATCCACAATCAGCGGCACCCCATGCCCATGCGCCACTTTGGCGAACTTCTCAATGTCCAGCACCACCAGCGCCGGGTTAGCGACCGTCTCTGCAAAAAGGACTTTGGTATTGGGACGGAATGCCGCCGCAATCTCCTCCTCAGAAGCATCCGGGTCAATAAAGGTACATTCAATGCCTTGTTTCTTAACGGTTGCGCTAAACAGGTTAAACGTGCCCCCGTAAACTGCTGAAGAACAGACCATATGGTCCCCTGCCTCACAAATATTAAAGACCGCATAATAATTTGCTGCCTGCCCGGAAGAAGTCAACATTGCCGCCACGCCGCCTTCCAACTCGCAGATTTTCTGCGCAACCGCATCATTGGTGGGGTTTTGCAGCCTGGTATAGAAATATCCGCTGTCTTCCAGATCAAAAAGGCGTCCCATCTGCTCGCTCGTCTCATACGTAAAAGTCGTGCTCTGGTAAATAGGCAATACGCGAGGCTCCCCTTTCCCCGGCTGCCAGCCGGACTGGACGCACTTTGTCTCTATCTGATATCCACTCATCTTGTCTCCTCCTGATGTATTATATTGCAGGGGTGTCACGGACATTCCTGCTCTCTTTACCTAATTCTAGCACATCTGCGCCCATAAGGCTAGGAAAAAATCTCCAATTATCCCCACATCATGCACAAACGCCGCGCTCAGGTTCTATGCTCCCATTATTTTTTAAATTCCTTGAACAGCCACGTTGCCCAAGGAGAATAATTTTTACTGCTAAAACCGGACGTTTTCTTGCAGGAAGGTTTCAAAAGCGCGGAACTCTCTTCCTTATTCGACAAATTCCAGCCGATATAGCTTATCTTATTTTTTCGGAGGAATTTCATCCACTTACTGCCTTCTGTTTTATTGAGGCTGCCGTTGCCCGAGGCATCACAGATGCCAAATTCCGACACAAACAAGGGCAGCCCTTTATCCAGCGCGGCCTGTGCTTTCCCACGCAGGTAATCCCCATGCGTCCCCGCATAAAAATGCAGCGTATACATCAGGTTCTTGTAACCCTTTAAGGGGCTTTGGGCTGCTACGTCCACGTCCTGCGACCAATTGGGGGTCCCAATCAATATGACAGCCTTCTTATCTTGGGAACGGATTGCCTTAACTACTTTCTTGGCATACGTCTTAATTGTCTTCCAGGAAGTCCCCCCATTCGGCTCATTGCAGATTTCATAGATTACATTCGTATGCTTGCGGTACTTTTTCGCCATCTTTTTGAAAAAAGCCAGCGACTGCTTCTCATAAGTCCTGGGGTTCCCGTCGCTCAAAATATGCCAGTCGATGATAACATAAAGCCCTGCCTTTGTGGCATACTGCACGCCCTGGTCTATCTTTTTCTCCAATGCCTTGCGGTTAGCCTTATCCCCAGTACAGTAGCCGTTATATTCCGCTGTGTAGACCGCCAGCCTTACCGCGTTGGCTTTCCACGTCTTCTTCATCTGGGTAAATGCTTTTTGGTTCACATAGCCCGGATACCAGGAGAGCCCATGTGTGCTGACGCCTTTGAGCCGGATTGGCTTGCCCTTATCATTCACCAACTGGGTCCCTTTTACTTTGAGCGCCGGCAGCTTCGCCGCATGGGCCGGCGCGCAATTGAATGCCAGCACAAAGAGAATTACAAATAGCCCCGCCAGATACCGCCATTTTTTCTTGTTTTTTCCCATATCTTTCCCTCACTTTCATCTCAATTTAAGTTATTGAACAAAGCGGACAAGTCCGCATAATTATTTTCTCTAATAAGGGAAAAAAGGCTGCCAGATGGCAGCCTCCCGCCCATTACTTTCTTATTTTGATATTTTTGCTGCTGCTCCAGCAGGAAACATGCTTCGTTTTGCCCGACAATTTATAACACCTTATGCGCACATAATAAGCCTTGCCCTTCTTCATGCCGGAAATCACTTTAGACGTTTTCTTATTTCCAGGGACTTTGACCGTCCTTGCGCCTTTAAACTTCTTACTGGTAGAATACTGTATCTCATATCCGGCGGACTTCGTGTTCCTCGTCCATTTCAAAGAAAGCTTCCTGCCCTTGGCATTCTTAACGTTTGTAAGCTTATTGGCTGTGAGCCGGATAACGGTCTTTGCCGCGGAAGCCTTGCTCTTAACATTCCCTTTATACGCATATACCTGATACTGGTATGTCGTGCCATTTTTGCTCTTTACCTTGGTGTCCAGCCAGGAAGTCACTGTGCCTTTCTTAAGGGTGGCAACTTTCTGGAACTTGCCTTTGCCCGCCTTGCGGTACACATAATACCCGGAGGCATTCGCCGCCTTTTTCCAACTGACTTTAATGCCCTTGCTTTCATTGGAAAGCCCGGAAACTACTGGCCTGGAAGGTGCGGCGGCCTTCACGGATTTACACTTCGTGCAGATATTATTCTTGTAAGAATGGGCTTCCGCCTTACTGTAACCGCAAACCTTACAGGACAAGGTATGCTTCCCATTGCCATTATCCTTGTAGGTTAGCACATGGCCAGCCGTCTCGCTGTAGCCGCAGACACTGCAGGTTGCGGTATGTTTCCCATTAGCGCCGGCTTTGTATGTCAGGGAATGCGCTTCTTTCCTTGTGTCATCGCCGTCTTTGCACATCATAACATGCGTGCCGTCCCCGTTGTCCATCACATATGTATATTCATGCTCATGGGCCGCCGTGTCAGCCTTAACAACCGCCAGCCAACTGATAACCGGGGCCTGGGCATTCTGTGCTGTCAGCGTATAAGTCACAAGCTGTTCGCTGTCCAGCTTAAACGATGCGGTATGGATATAGTCGCTCTTGCCGCCAAGATTGATAACGCCTGCAGCCTGCGGCTTGCCCGCGAAATTGATGGACGCTGCCATGTTACGGGAATTGCCCCACCATTCCCGATGCCCGGAGATGAGTTTGTAATTCCCTGCCGGCAATGTGAAAGCGTAAGACAACGTCTCCCCAACCTCATTGTCCTTACCATAGATGCCGGTAGCCGCCATATCCGTTGTATTGTTGTCATAGCCTTTGGTCTGGGCGTCGCCGTCCACAAGGCCCCAGCTATTGCCGTCCGCCTTTTTCTGGTCATATACCTTGTTTAACAACTGCTCCCCAACCTTCGCCTTTACTTCCTCATAAGGCTCTGTCGTGGCAATCTTCGATGGGTCCCCTTCTACGCTGTCAATAAAATATACCGTGCCGGAAGGAATGGCTTTCCCTACCGGTACTGCGACTGTCAAAGGCATGCCCCAGGGAGTCGTTCCTCCCCATATTGTCCCGGTAATAGCCGACGCACGGAACTCGGCGCCATCAAACTGCGAAGCGCTCGTATTCCATACCACGTCCTTTTTCACTACGGCCCCGCTGATCGTCTCTACCTCTACCTGGGAAGGCAGCCCTTTCACTGTGTTTGCCAAATCGTTTGTAAGCAAAACAGGGATGGCAGGGATCTCCGTCTTGACAGAGACTACAATATTATCGTTTGCTTCCCGGCGCGCTCCCAGCGCGTACAAAGCATCCACCTGCAATTTGCCGGATTTCACGACCACTTTCACCTCATGGCTCCCATTAGGGAGGTCGGAAAGGGTATATGCCTCGCCGCGGACAGGCGACGCCAGCGTGCTTACGTTCTCGCCTACAAGCGCATTGTCCACATAGATATCCAGCTTCGCCGTCCCGTCATTCGTCCCCAGGATAGAAAACCCGGCGCCCTTAATTGGGAAGCTGAAAGAAGCCCCAGCAGACGAGGTGACAGACATCGTGCGATACCAGTTGTCCGCACTTCCGCTGCCCGGGTTATTGATTTCCCACGTCCCTTCATAATTAACGCTGTCGTCCTGCCCATCTATCATGTCCGTCGCATAGGGAATCCCGCCGTCAATCGCCTCTACCAGAAGGTTGTCAAAATATACCTGGCTCCAGGCTGCGCTTAATTTTATCCGCCCTGAAAGCATTGGCACCGTATCTTTGTAGACTGCTACTGTCTGGTTGTCGATAATCACCCGCACAGTATCTGAGAGCGCGGCAATCCTCACATTATATTTCCCTTGCGCATGTGCCTTGACCGCGCCTTGCGCGACTTTTGCCCCTATACGTTTTAACTCCCAATTGCCGCTTCCATTAATACTTAACGTATAGCCGCTGTTATCCCAGTTCATGCCCGACTGGGAACGCACTGTCAGGCGCGCCCAGGAGCCGCTGTCCGCTTTGGGGATCTCCACATCGACCGAGGCCATATAGTCCATCCAGCGGAAATCACCCACAATGGTGGATGGCTCCCCGCCATTCCACTGCCCTACGCTGTTTGCCAGCTCCTGTTTCAGCTTGCCATCCTCGACAACCCACGCGCCATGGGTATCCAACATGTAACGCGGCTCATTGCCTCGTTCCTTGAGATAGCCTTTTGGCTCTTCTTTATACTCAAAATCATCTGCATATAACACCTTATCGTCGGTCACGCCGTTTTTATGTCCCGTTTTATCCGTATCTAATACGGCGCGGTCCTCATTATGGATTCCGTCCTGGGGCGCACGCTCCGGCCTTGTGTCCAGGGTGGTTGCCGTGGACACGCTGTATGCCGGGACCGTCAGGTACCAGCCATCTGAACGCTTCTCTATAGCCCCCATGTCCTGCAGGTACTTATCTGTCTCCGTCACCCAGAAATTGAGCTTATCTGCGGAAAGGTCCATATCCTGCTCCTGGATGAGGAAGGACTTTGCATTGCGCGTGTTATTTACAATCACCACAGAGAAATCCTTCTTGTCAGGTGAGGCAAGCGTCATATAGCCAGCTTTCCCGTCAATCCCTGCCGTGGCATGCTCATTATCGGAACCGGCAAAAGCCGCCCCGGTGGCATTGGTAACCACACGCCAGATATCGTTGGCACCTGGGTCGCTGTCTTCCCAGCCCGTCTTGGCGAACTTCGCAAAATGCTCCAGCATATAGAGCGCAGGGTCATAATGGATATAACCGCTCCAAGGGTCGCGCGCACTCAATAATTCCTTATGCCCATATTGGATTCCTTCATAAAAGGAGCCAATCGCCGGCTGGAACATATAATGTGTCCGGCGCGAGGAGGAAAAAGCCGTGATAAAGCTGTCCATCAAGGCAAGCGGGCTTTGGTAGCCGCCGATGGAATTCGCGCCATATTCAACCGTCTTATTCTCCTGCAGCTCCGAGTAGCCAAAAGTCGCACAGCCTTCACTGTACCATACTTCTTTGTCATCCTTATCCGCCATCGCCACATAGTCGTCCGTGGCGTTCGTGCGGTAATGGAAGCCTATGATGTCGACCGCATCGTATAAATCACGGTCTGTGCGCATGGCAGGTACAATTTTGAGGCCCTTATTCTCATCAGAGGCAATGATGCGGATATTCTTATAAGCCTCCTGCGCTTCGGCGCCTATGTAGGAAGGGAAGCTGTCCTCGCCTTTGACCCGGTTGGAAAACCATTTGATAAACGCCGTATCCGGGTTGCCCGTCTCATTCTTGTCAGGGTTGATGAAATCCACCATGTAGCCGTACTTCTCATAAGCGTCAAAAACGGTCTCCTTGTACCACTTATACATAGCTTCATAGCCCTCGTTGTTCGTGTTCTTGCTCCACTTAGCCGACACCCAGCCCGGCATCTCCCAGCGCAGGATGCTAACCTTGACATTGGGGTTAATCTTCTTGGCGTCCGCAGCCATCACGAAGCCCGGGGAGCGGGAAGCATCCGCCTCCTCATTCTCATAGCGCATGGTACATGCCTCTGCACCGGTGGAATTGTTGCCGTCATTGCCCATCTCCATCTTAATATGGGTAAACAACGGATATTCCCCGCCAAACAGGTACTGCATCATTTCCTGGTACTTTTCAGGGTTCTCGTACTTATAGTCCAGGAGCAGGTTGCTGGTGCTGTTGCCGTTTAGCATCCCAAACCCTTTGTATGTCAGCCCGTTTACATTGCCGGCAGCCGCTTCCACATCGCTCCCTTTGACAGTGACAGTATAATCCGCCGCCTCCGCTGCATGGACAGTATTGTCCACGGTTGGAAAAGAAGCCGCTAAGACTGCCGCCATCACAAAGCCAAAGATTCTCTTTCCATTGACCTTCATAAAACATCCCTCCAAAATTTCATATTTTGTAAATTACGCAAATACTTTTTGTGGAACTTCCACATATTGATACCATTATAAACTGCACAACATAGTAAAATCAACAGAAATTTTTGCTTTTAGGATATTTTTATATTATAGGAAAGGTACTTTCACACTTTATCGTGACAAGGTGTTTCCTATAAGATAAAAATAGCGGCATCCATAATGGAATGCCGCCTAACCTGCTTATACTTATGGAGCGTCCGGCTCGTCCCAGTTGTGGTACACTGCCTGTACGTCATCATCCTCTTCCAGAAGGTCGAGCGTCTTTTGCAGGTTCTTGATGGCCGTCTCGTCGGTAAGCTCCACCCAGGTCTGCGGGATCATCGTCACTTCCGCCGACGCCATGGCAATTCCTGCCCCTTCGAGCGCTTCGCGCACCTTGCCAAAATCATCGGGGGCCGTAATAACCTCGTAGCGGTCT
>CATLBW010000122.1 GCA_949879775.1 uncultured Lachnospiraceae bacterium | reverse complement strand
CAAATATAATTCCCGCGCAGATTTTTGCATCAAAGGAGATGTTACAGAAATACGTTTGCCGTGGCTGCTCCTAAATATCCCTGCGCCGAGCCGCAAAATGCGCATTGCTGATTTATATGCGCATGATGAAATTACATTTGAGCCAATTAGCGGCATTGTGTTTGCGGTTGACGGCGCGAGCGGGACGTATTCCTGGGACGGATGGGAGCATCCTGCATACCGCGAGCGGTTAAAACAGTCCTATTACATGGTGCAGGAGTATTTATCAAAACAGCCAACAGCCAAAGGTGGAGAATAAGATGAAAACACAAAAAACACTTAAAAGACCATTGAAAAACTATATGTATTGGCCTTTATTGCTGACAATCCTGCTTGTCTTATTAACGATACCCTTGTACTATTTCGATAAAAAGGCGGGCATCTGTGTATCCATATTCACAGCAATTTATTTTGTGGTTACAATAGGGCTTCTTATGGCATACCGCTCATCGGTGCGCAAGGAAGTAATTGATTTTGCAACACAGTACGGGACGGTGCAGAAAAAGCTTCTGAATGAGTTTGAAATCCCTTATGCGTTGTTGGAAAGCAATAGCAAGATTTTGTGGATGAATGAAGCGTTCTCCCAGGTGACAGAAAAGGAGCATAATTACCACAAGTCAATTACCAGCATTTTTCCTTCCATTACCAGGGAATTTCTGGAGAAAGAGGAAAAAGAGCGTGAGGTACACATTGAGTGGAAGGACAGGACTTATCGTGCCAGTATCGGCAGGCTTTACTTCCACACAGAGGAAGGGGAGGCCACCAGAGAGGAAGGGGCGGAGGCTGGCGACGCCTTAGAGGTGAGGGATCAATACCTGACGACCATCTATTTGTTTGATGAGACTGAATTGCAGCGCCATATACAGGAAAACAGGGAGCAGCAGCTTGTGTCTGCGCTGGTTTATATTGACAATTATGAGGAAGCTTTAGAAAGCATAGAGGAGGTCAAGCGCTCATTGTTGGTGGCGTTGGTTGACCGAAAGGTCAGCAAGTATTTTGCAGAACGTGACAGCATTATCAAAAAAATAGAAAAAGACAAATACTTTGTGGTATTTAAACATAAATATTTAGATGATTTGATTAAGGACAAGTTCAGCATCCTGGAAAATGTCAAGACGATTAAGGTTGGGAATGAGATGGCGGTAACGTTGTCTATGGGTATTGGTATCAGCAATGCCAATTATAACCAGAAACATGAGTTTTCACGGATGGCTATTGACCTTGCCCTGGGCAGGGGCGGCGACCAGGTTGTCGTCAAGGAAGGCGAGAAGATTTCTTACTTCGGCGGCAAGTCCAGGCAGGTGGAGAAGATGACAAGGGTGAAAGCAAGGGTGAAGGCACATGCGCTGCGGGAACTTTTTGCCAGCCGGGAGCAGGTGTTTATCATGGGGCACAGCATCAGCGACATGGATGCTTTTGGCGCGTCGATCGGCATCTACTGTGCGGCACAGGTGATGGGCAAGAAAGCACATATTGTATTGAATGACGTCACTTCTTCCCTGCGCCCGATGAAAGAATGCTTTACAGAGGAGAAGGGCTATCCTGAGGACATGTTTATCCGCAGTGAGAGGGCGATTGAGATGGTAAAGGACAGCAGCGTGCTGGTGGTCGTGGACACCAACCGCCCCAATTACACAGAATGCCCGGAAATCCTGCGCCAGTCTAAGAATATCGTGGTCTTTGACCACCATAGGCAGGGCAGTGAGGTCATTGAGAATGCCGTGCTTTCTTATATCGAGGCATATGCCTCTTCCACCTGCGAGATGGTAGCCGAAGTACTCCAGTATTTTAATGAGAATATCCATCTTCGGCCCAACGAAGCGGATAGCATTTATGCTGGCATATTGATTGATACGAATAATTTTATGACCAAAACAGGCGTCCGCACGTTTGAGGCAGCGGCGTACCTGAGACGCTGCGGCGCGGAAGTTACCAGGGTGCGCAAGCTTTTGCGGGACGATATGGCGGCGTACAAGGCGCGTGCGGAGGCCGTGCGCCATGCGGAGGTGCATCAGGGCGCGTTTGCCATATCCATCTGCCCGGCAGACCCGCGTGTGGAAAGCCCGACGATAGCCGGCGCGCAGGCAGCAAATGAGCTGCTGAACATTGTAGGCATCAAGGCTTCGTTTGTGCTCACGGAGTACAATGAAAAAATATATATTAGTTCGCGCTCCATTGATGAAATCAACGTCCAGTTGATTATGGAGCGGCTGGGCGGCGGAGGGCATTTGAATGTGGCAGGCGCCCAGCTAGTGGGCTGTAGTGTATATGAGGCGAAGAAGAGGATTGAACAGACATTAGATCAGATGCTTGAGGAAGGAGATTTAGAAGTATGAAAGTAATTTTATTGGAAGATGTGAAAGCATTAGGGAAAAAGGGAGAGGTCGTAAAGGTTAGCGACGGCTATGCCAGGAATTTCATATTGCCTAAGAAATTGGGCGTAGAGGCAAACAATAAGAATATGAATGATTTAAAGCTGCAGAACCAGCATGCCCAAAAAGTGGCGCAGGATAACCTTGACAAGGCGAAAGAGCTTGCAGCCCAGCTCAGCGATAAACAAGTGACAGTGACTTTAAAAACCGGGGAGGGCGGACGGACGTTTGGCTCCGTTTCCACAAAAGAGATTGCGGCGGCGGCAAAGGAGCAGTTGGGGATGGAGCTGGATAAGAAGAAAATGCAGCTTCCAGACGGGGGGATAAAGAACCTGGGAGTTTGTGAAATCAAGATTAAATTTCATCCAGAAGTTACTGGAACGCTTAAGGTTAAGGTTGCAGAAGAGTAGGAGGCGCATATGGAGGAAGCCCTGATTAAACGGATAATGCCCAATAATCTAGAAGCGGAGCAGTCGGTTATCGGCTCCATGATCATGGACAGGGAAGCAATCATTGTGGCTTCAGAGACGCTGCATAAGGAGGATTTTTACCATCAGCAGTATGGCGTTTTGTTTGAAGCGATGGTCGAGCTTTTTAATGAAGAACAGCCGGTGGACGTGGTTACGCTGCAGAACCGGCTGCGGGAGAAAGATGTTCCCGCTGAGTTAAGCAGCATGGAATTTGTGGGGGCGTTAGTTACGTCTGTGCCAACTTCTGCGAACATCAAATATTATGCTAATATTGTCAGGGAAAAGGCAATGCTGCGAAGGCTGATTAAAGTAAATGAGGAGATTGCCAACCAGTGCTATTTAGAAAAGGATAGCGTTGAGGACATCATGGCAGAGACGGAGAAGCAGATTTTTAACCTGCTCCAAAACAGGGGTGGTGAAGATTTTGTCCCCATCAAGCAGATTGTTATCCAGGCGCTTGAGAAAATTGAGCTGGCATCCAAGCAAAAGGGGAATGTTACCGGGATTGCTACCGGGTTTGTTGATTTAGATTACCGTACTTCAGGGCTGCAGCCCTCAGACCTTGTGCTGGTGGCGGCGCGTCCCTCTATGGGCAAGACGGCATTTGTGCTCAATATTGCGCAGTATGTGGCATTTCACAGTAACCTTGCCACTGCCATATTCAGCCTGGAGATGTCCAAAGAACAGCTTGTCAACCGTCTTTTTGCCCTGGAAGCGC
Organism: uncultured Lachnospiraceae bacterium; assembly: GCA_949879775.1. Classification (GTDB taxonomy): domain Bacteria; phylum Bacillota; class Clostridia; order Lachnospirales; family Lachnospiraceae; genus Petralouisia. The sequence continues at coordinate 5,547 of CATLBW010000122.1, read as the reverse complement.
GGGTGGACGCACAGCTTCTGCGTTCAGGGAACCTGGCGGACTCCGATTGGGAGAAATTGATTGAAGGGGCGGGGACTATTGGCAAGTCCAAGCTAATCATTGACGATACGCCCGGCATTTCTATCTCGGAGCTGCGCTCAAAGTGCCGTAAGTATAAATTAGATCATGATTTAAAATTGATTATTATTGACTATTTACAGTTGATGTCCGCTTCCGGAAGGTCAGATTCCAGGCAGCAGGAAATATCGGATATTTCCCGTTCCTTAAAAGGGCTTGCCAGGGAGCTTAATGTCCCTGTCATTGCGTTGTCCCAGTTAAGCCGCCAGGTGGAGCAAAGGCCTGACCATCGGCCAATGCTTTCTGACTTGCGGGAATCAGGCGCTATTGAGCAGGATGCGGATGTGGTAATGTTTATTTACCGTGATGACTATTACAATAAAGATACGGAAAACAAGAACATTGCGGAGATTATTATTGCCAAGCAGAGGAACGGCCCTATTGGCACCGTGAACCTGGTATGGCTGCCGCAATACACAAAGTTCGTAAACATGGAAAAATAGTTTCTTGTAAAACAAAGCAGATATTTTTCAAAAAAGAGAAGTATCTGTTTTGTTTTGTCATTATTTCACGATGAAAAAAGATTGTAAGCTATGGCATAAATCGTTAAAATAGAAATAGGAAAAAGGGACAGGCCTTTGCGTTCCCCAGTTGGACCGGGCAAACGTGAAAGCCTGACAAAGCGTCCGGGAGAAGGACGTGAAAGCCCGAAAAGGAGGTAGAGAATGTGGAAAATGCACGCTATATGATTTCAGATGCGGCGAACATTGTAAATGTCGAGTCACATGTCCTGCGGTATTGGGAAGAGGAGTTAGAACTTGCAATTCCCCGCAATGAGATGGGGCACCGCTATTACACGGAAGAAAATATAGCGCAGTTCCAAAAGATAAAAGAATGGAAAGAGCAGGGCTACCAGCTAAAAGCCATTCGCATGATGATACATAATATTTCCGGGGAAAGCCAGTTAGAGCCGCTGAACCAGGAATATCCAGAGGCGAAACCCCAATATGCAATAAAAGAGCATAGCCATCCTGTTTCTAACACGGTTAAGCTGGAACAATTCCAGGCGATGATGCGCAGTATTGTCAAGCAGGCGATTGAGGAAAACAATACGTCTCTGGGGAAAGAGGTCGGCGTCCAGGTGGGAGAACGGGTCCTTAAGGAAATGAATTATCTGATGCGTGAACAGGATGAGGCGGAAGAGGAGCGCTTTCGGAAGCTGGACGCTGCAATCCGTTCACAGCAAAAAGGGCGCAGGTTCCGCAGGGAGAAGGTGAAAAAGAAAGAGAAGGAGAAAGATACAGCTTCGTTGATAAAAGAAGAAAAGAAATTAAATCCAAATCTAACAACTTAAATATCTTTGCATTTAAGAGGGAGCGCAAATTCATACTAAGCGGCAGGTTATAGCGTCCATTAGTATAAATATCAGCGCTTCCTTTTTGCACGCTGCCTGGCTTTGCCGCGGAAACGCTGCCATAATGGCAGCAGATATGTATGCAGGAGGAAATAAAAGATAATGCCCAGCACGCCGCCCAGGCTGTCGATGCATACATCGGAGAGCCTTCCTGCGCGTCCAGGGACGAACAGTTGGTGGAATTCATCAGTGGCGGCATAACCAGCCGTAATTCCAAGGGCCAGCAGCGCCATGCTTTTTTTGCCGAGGTGCCTGCATTGGTTAGGGGCAGGTTTATCCCCCCTAAGGGGTTTGGACGGCATTTTAAGAGGAATAATATTATAACTAGAGTTAATATTAATGCTGAGATATAGGCAGAGAAGGAATGACAGCAGTGCATATTCTCCCATGTGTGCGCTCTTGCGGATAAATAGCTGCATGGAGCCTGCCAAGGCGAGCAGTTCATCCACGTCTCTCCCTTGGTGGAAAAGGGTGTTCTGCCATTCTGAGATTTTATAGGCGACAGCGCCGCTTGTCTGGGAAGATTGCTGTGCCGGCTGCGCAGAAAAGGCAAAGATAGCCGCCATCCAGAGAATGGCCATAACGCCTGTAATTTTTTTCCTCAAATGCCGTTGATCCATAATGGGCAGCCTCCTTCTTGGCATAAAATAGACGGTTTCTTACTGTCCGCTGTGCTGGCATAATGATGTTGTGCCTTTCAAGAAAAAGAGCCTATATCCCGGTAAGGATAAAGGCTCTTTTAATTTTCATGTACAGTGCAGGATTAGCCCTGCTCGATAGCGCCTGTTGGGCAAGCGCCAGCACATGTCCCACAATCGATGCAAGTATCAGCAGCGATTTCATATTTTCCATCACCAGCGGAGATTGCGCCTACCGGGCATTCTCCCTCACAGGTTCCACAGCTTACACAAGCGTCAGTAATTACGTATGCCATACTTAATTCCTCCTTATTAAAATGAATATTCATTAAGCCTTACGCCTTGGCTTGAATTATATTTTAATACAAACCTTCGGCGATTACAAGTAAAAGATTGCATAATTAAAAAAATGGTATTATAATAGAAAATAAGTGGGATACTTATATAGGGTATCTCAACTGATGTGATAAGCGCAAGGAGGAAAATAAAATGGCACAGGTGACGAAGGATACGATGATTGGGGAATTGCTGAATATTGATGAGAATGTGGCGCCCATCCTGTTAGAGATTGGCATGCACTGCCTTGGCTGCCCGTCTTCCCAGATGGAAACAATCGCAGAGGCAGCTATGGTGCATGGCATTGAGCCGGATGCATTGGTAAATAAAATCAACGATTTTCTGGCTAAATAACCAATTTTTCCAGAAGAAGCAGATTTGGGCAGTGCAGGCAATATAAGGATAAGATGGGGGCCTTCCGGCAAAATTGCGGTGGCCCCCATCATCGTGCTTTTGGTAAAAATGTAATTATTCGATTCGTGAAAAAGAATTCTCATCCTAGTTAAAGAACAAAGCAGTTGATTGAATGGATTCCCCCTTTCTGCTTCATGTAATATGAAGTTATTTCGTGATATATTGGCTGGAAGCACAAGAGTTCCAGTTACCGGATTTTTCACGTGGCAGGCGCCTGGGAAGCCCGATTTCTTTTTTCTTTTCCCAAGGTACGGAATATTTAGTTCCCGTAGCTGCCAGCACAGCTTTTTTATGTGGTTCGCCAGGGGCTGCCAGTTAAAAATGGATTTTGTCAGAGGCGTTGGCCCTGCGTATCAGGCAGGGGGAGAGGGAACAGGCTTTTGTTAATTCTTAGGGGTTAAAATTCATCAGACTTTCATATACTATTAGCTGTGAGTATGCCCATATACCATCAATGTGCGGCAAATAAGCATCATGTGAAGAATTAAGAAAAATTGTATTAGAATCCGGTAAAACTAATCAGGTTTCCAGTTTTGCATTGCGTATTCCCGGGCGTATCCCACCATATAGATCCGGCGTCTCTGAAAATATTATAATTTGGCAGACCGATAATTGTAAAATGGGTTCCATTCTGGGAATAAGATGATATAATAAAAATAGATGAAAGAGCCAAAAAGCTTTACAGAATGCCGCAGCACGAAAACTGCTGTCCGCGGCTGCTCCTGAGTTGGCCGGCCTCTTTCTGCCTGCGCCAGCCCCACGTCTCTGCAACATTTATAACATACAAATATTGCCAATGCAATACTTTTTGTATAATATTTATAAATTTCACAGTTTTTTAAGAAAATTGGGCAGACTTCGACTTGACGTGAGATAAGGAGTTGTAATATACTTTGATTACCTAAGGAGGCAGTGAATCCCTTAGGAGAATCCAAACATATTTATTCCTGTGCGAAATGAGGAATATAGCCATGCTAAGCGCCCGAGGGGCTGTATGGATATTTGATTCTTGATACAGATGTGTAGTGAAGGGAAGGGATCATATGAAGATTGAAAAAGTAAGTGAGAACCAAATTCGCTGTACGCTTACAAGAGAAGATTTGGCAGACCGCCAGCTCAAGCTGAGCGAACTGAAATATGGGACCGAGAAGGCAAAAATGCTTTTTCGGGATATGATGCAGCAGGCAGCATATGAATGCGGCTTTGAAGCAGAGGACAACATACCGTTGATGATTGAAGCGATTCCATTATCTGCGGATACGATTATATTTATTATTACGAAAGTGGAATATCCGGAGGAATTAGATACCAGGTTTTCACAGTTTGCCCCTGGCGACGCCGAGGATGATGCTGTGGAGCAAATTACAGGGGAAGACAGCGAGCATGTCTTTGAAGCGGTAAGGGCGGATGATATTTTGGACCTGTTCCGTAAGATTCAGGAGGAAGCCAAGAAGATAGCCGAGGCAGCTAAGAAGGAGAATAGCTTTATCCCGCTAGAGAAGACTGTGAAGCAGGAGAAAGAGGAGCCTGTATTGGTAGACATTACCAAACTGTTTGTATTTGATGGTTTGGATGAAGTCAATCGGTTGGCAAGGGTCCTTAACGGCTTTTATAATGGATGCAATGTGTTGTATAAGAACAGGGTTAACCGAAAGTACTATCTGATTATCAGCAAGAGCCAGCATACACCGGAAGAATTTAATAAGGTGTGTAACATTTTAGCGGAGTATGCACACCAGGAAAAATATTCATCTGCAATCCGGGCATATTTTGATGAACATTATGATGTTATTTTGAGGAAAGATGCCTTGCAGGTGTTAAGCAGAATTTAACAGGAAGGGCTGTTGCAAACATTGTCACAGTTGCAGGACGCTGTATTGGCTAGGTGCGTACAGTGTTCTGTATTCTGATGTGATTTTGCAGCGGCCTTTTCCGTTTTATTTTTACATAGGAGGACCAGTATGCCAAAAGCGCGGAAGTTGAGGGCTTTTAGCGTCTGGACCGTAGGAGGGAATTATGTCGGAGACAGAAAAAGGGAACAGGCAGGAGGCGGACAAGCCAAAGCGCCCAAGAAGAGCTAAAAGAGCGAGGGGTGCAAAGGGGCGCGGAATAAATAAGGCCCCGATACTTGCTGCCATTGTATTTATCCTGGTTGTTCTGGTGGCGGCTTTGGGCAGCGTGTTTATTAAGAAATACACGCCGACTAAGGAGCGTGCCGACTTGCAGGAGTATTATAATGTCCATGAAGCAGATGATATGGCAGTGGTTTTAGACCAGCGGCTGTTGGAGGAGAAAGCGAAGTTGTGGGATGGGCATGTGTATTTGGACTATAATGCAGTCAGGCAATACCTGAATCAGCGTTTTTATTGGGATGCCAATGAAAATATCCTGCGCTATACGACCGATTCGGATGTTATTTCCGTAAATGCCGGCGAGAAAGCGTATATGATAGGCAAAAAAGCCAATAACGCAGACTATACAATAGTTAAGGCCGACGGGGAGGCTGTATACCTTGCCCTGGATTTTGTGCAGGAGTATACGAACCTGGACTTTTCGGCTTATGCTGAGCCAAACCGTGTGCAGATTACTTCTTCCTGGGGAGAGATTCCTAAGGCAAAGGTCAAAAAGAAGACAAGCATCCGTGTGCTGGGCGGCATTAAAAGCCCCATTGTGTCAGATGTTGCGAAG
>CATLBW010000121.1 GCA_949879775.1 uncultured Lachnospiraceae bacterium | reverse complement strand
CGGGGACTAAAACTCAGACCTGTTGTGATGCCGAAAAACCAAGATACCACAAAGGAGAATGTCATAAACAAATTTGATGGGTTATTACAATCACATTCGTCCTCATTCTTCAAATGGGTATATGGCACCATTTGAAGAATGAGGACGAAGCAATGAAATTTGTTCCTGGTAATGTTACAAAAATGCTTGAACATCTCAACAGCTTAGCATCCATGCGGTGTGTGGTTTTCGCCCCCTCTGCCTACGCCGTGCCATTCTGGATAATCGGCGAACCTGACACGAGTGTGGGGTTTGTCAAGTAAAGGACAACAAATTCCGACAAATTACTTCAATTTGTAATAGCTTCCTTTCAATTTACCTTCTTTTTTCAACACCTCTGCCTCTACCAGTTCTTTTAAGATTTTAAATGCGCGGGAATCTTTTACATTCAGCAGATCCTGAACTTCTTTATTCGTTATTGCCCCCCTTTCCTCTATATACTGAATAATCTTTTTATAATTGTCATTTGATTTATTCGTACTTTTCCGTACTTTTTCCGTACCTTTTTGTGTTTTATCCGTACTTTTCTTTATTTTATCCGTACTTTTCCGTACTTTTTCCGTACTTTTTTGCATTTTATCCGTACTTTTTCCAATTCTGGTTTTATCCGAAAAACGGAATAAGTTTATGCGAAAACTTCCCGCAATTTCCATTAATTCCGGTTCTTCTAACCCAAGTTCCCGGCATCTTCTGATAATCCTCGGAATCCCGCTGCCCCAGTGCTCCATAATATTCATATAAGTAAACGCATATACCAATGCCCGATTCCTTGGTATGTAAATCCCTTCTCTTATATCTTTCAATCTCAAGCTTCCAAACAGCATCCCCGGAGAAGTCACTTCCACACGATTATCATACACTGCTACTTGTATACTTGAGGGATGCAGATAGCTTCGATGAACCACAGCATTACAAATCATCTCCCTGATACATTCTGTTGGTAGTTCATATATATCGGTTCTGTGTAACCCATTGATCTCCGAACCCATATTTATATTGCGCAGGACATATTCATATGCCGCATCCAACTGTGTCACAATATCCCCATTGTATTCTCTCCGATCAATAAATACATCTCTGTCTTTCCCCTTAAATACAGCACATTGTATTGTTGCCTGCGGAAATAAATTATTTGTCATAAGCAGAAAAGCATTTGTAGGATAACACTTATCTCCCTGTTTTACTAAAAATCCCCAACTTAACAAATTTTGTTTTGTCGGACGATAAATTCTCTCTGACGCCTCCTCAGAATTACAATGTTCCAAAGCATATTGATACATCCTATCACACAAACGGTTAATTTCGTTCTCTGTAACACTTGCTTCTGGTGATGCATAGGTCTGGTCAAAACACCGATTGACACCCTCAAATTCTAATTCCTTAAGCACAAACGAATCCGCTGGTCTGGTAGTTCCTGACACTCGTATATAAGTTCCATCTTCTTTTCCTTTTGCAGTTAGATAATATGGACGCTGGCTGCCTGGCATTATATTTACCACAATTACAACCTTTTCCTCAATAGAAGCCAATGTCACAATTGGCATTATCATCGGTGTACAACTGTCACAGATTGCTGAAGTAATTCCATCCATTATGGAGAAGGCATCTTCCTGGTTGATTCCAAGCACTTTAAACGTACTATCCTCCACGCCAAATACAATTTTTCCTCCGCTGCCATTTGCAAAAGCAACTACTGTTTTCATATAAACTTCACTTTTTTTCGGAACTTCCTGTTTAAACTCAATGTACTCTGATTCGCCAGATATTATATCTTCTATAGTCATAGAATGTCACCTTCTTCCATTTCAAAAAACCGCCGATTACATATCATCAAATAAATTATTTTTTCGCAGTGCAGAATCTAATAGCCGGCTTTTTTCACTTAATAATGATAAACCTCTTTCTACATCTACCTGCTCTTGGCAATAATCTATAACATCTTCCTTATAATTTGTGAAATCACTAATTATATAAACCGGTATTCCTTCTCTCAACATTTGAATAATAGCATATTTAGCCACTCCTCCTGCCTGCATATTACCCATCACTTTTTTTAATACAATATACATTTTCGTATTGTCTAATTCTTTATCTATATCATAAGCGTCAAAAAATAATCAATTGCTTTTTAACTCTTACTTTTTTAAAAAGCTTTTGCGAATTTCTTTGTACTTTTTCATTTGCATGGCAAATCCACCCGGCAAGCACACTCTATAATTATTAATCACCTGATCATTTAACTGACCATTATAATCCCTTACTTTTAATTTCCTAATGGCCTCATTTTTCAGCCCATAAAGCAAAACCAATTTTATTATTAGAGACAAAATATAATTTGAATATACTCATTTTTCTTTCCTCAATATTTTTTCGATGTCTATTCCATCAATTAATTTATCAAACTCTTTTAAAATTTCGTCTGCCATTTCTCTCTCTATTGGCTCTTGTGTATCAGAATCTCGCAACTGAAATTCTTTTATCTATCTCTCAAATGCGTCTTCAAATTCTTGCTTTTTTATGCTATCCTGAAAATAATCATTTGTTTTTCCATATTTTTTTCCTTTCAATTTCTTTGTGCACTTATTTTTCTGATTTTATCGTAATATATAAATTCTTATTTTGCAATACAGTATTTTTCTTTTCAAATATTTTTTACCATTTAACTGAACAACCGTAAATGCCTTCTTATATTTTTACTAAGCCTCGGCTATCATTATAGCTGCGCCGAGCCAGGCAGCATCGGTTAATCGCTTCGCAATTAACCGATGTCCGGCTTTCGCCGGATATGAAGATTGCGGCAAAAAAGAGGGTGTGAGCAAGCTCCCCCTGTTTTTAACTTTGCATTGAGCCAGGCACTTCTATAAATGCTTCGCATTCATGAAGTGTGTGGCTTTCGCCACATAATAAAAGCAGAAGATACGCTTTTGACTGCCAGCAGCCAACTCGCCCTTCTACTTTCATTACCTGGCTCAATGCTCGAGCATATTTTCAATAAATATCCCATAGCCTTTGGTGGAATCCTGTACAAAAACATGGGTGACGGCGCCGATTACTGCGCCATTCTGGATAATCGGTGAACCTGACATCCCTTGGATTACCCCGCCTGTAAGGGATAAAAGCTCCTCGTCGGTAACCTGGAAAAGGATGCCCTTGTTCTCGCTGTTATAGTCCATCTCAAGGATGCGGATAGAATACTCCTTCTGTTCCCCGGAGACCGAAGATATAATCGTAGCTTCCCCCTTCTCTATATTCTGCTTTAAGGTGATGGGAAAATACTCTCCCTCGCCACCTTCCTTCGGCGTCCGCTCAAGCTTCCCGTAAATCCCAACCTCGCTGTTTTCATCCACCGTCCCCAGCTTATACTGGTCTAAATAGGTGATGACGCCGGAAATCTCTCCTGGGTTCCCTTTTTCCCCTTTCGTAATCCCTTCAATCTCAGCCTCATACAAGGTGCCTTCATTAAGGCTGACTTTAAGCCCAGTATCCATATCGCTGACTGGATGGCCAAGGGCGCCGTAATGCCCTTGGGAATCATAAAATGTAAGCGTTCCCACACCTGCTAAGTCATCCCTCACCCAGATTCCCAGCTTATACTCGTTGTCTTCCGTTTCAACCGGCTCCACCTTTAGGTGGATATATTCCTCCTCTCGCAAAACACCCAGTATCACAGATTCCCCCTGACACTGGTTGATTTTTGCAATTAAATCCTCTTTATCTTCCACAACTTCGTCATTAATGGTCTTTACATAATCACCGCTCTTAACAAGATTTGCCGCAGGCTCATGGCTCATGCCGTCGCTCCCTACGATTGCGCCAGTGCCGACTATCATAACGCCGTCCGTCTTCACATAAATGCCAACCGGAACGCCGCAGGGCACCACCTGTTCCTTCTCCATGACTTCGACAGACACATCTTTAATATGAAACAGCCCCAAAAGCTTACAGGACATATGGTATTTCCCCTGCTCCTGGGATTTCAGGGAAAAACTTTCGTTTAAGTCCAGCGCGATCTTGCCTTCCTCTACCGCAGGGGACTGGTTGCCAAACACCTCCACGCCCTCCTGCTGTAATTCTCCGGTAACAGGCACATGAAAATTAAAAATCTCCGCTTCGCCCTTTTCAATATGGATTGTGTCAGGAATGGCTTCTGCAAAGACAGTATAAGTAAAAAATATGCCCCAGCAGAAGCCTGCAATTAAACTTGCGCGTGCAACCCATATCTGATACCGCATCTTTTTTCTTTTCTGTTCTTTCAACTTTTCACACACCCTCTCAAAAAATTTCAAGATAACCTGAAATCTTTTTTAGTATGTGAAATTCCACGGTTTTCACTCTGGGATATTTTTGCAATCGTCAGGATTTCGCCAAATTCAGCTCTTTTGCGGCACGTGCCAGCTCTTTCATTTCTTTTGCGCTCTCCAGCACCGTATCGGTAATCTTCACCCCACCGAGCATCCTTGCAAGCTCCGTAACGCTTTCTTCTTCCTTTAAAAGAACAATCTCGGAAAACGTCCCATTTTTTACCACATTTTTGCTGATAAGGAAATGGCTGTCAGCCATAGCGGCAATCTGCGGCAGGTGCGTAATGCAGATAACCTGATGGCTCCTGCCAATAACGTTCATTTTTTCCGCCACCATCTGCGCTGTCCTGCCGCTAATCCCCGTATCAATCTCATCAAATATTAATGTCTCAATACGGTCGCTCTCTGCCAGGATTGTCTTGATGGCCAACATAATCCGGCTAAGCTCACCGCCGGACGCCACCTTTCCAAGAGGCTTTAACGGCTCTCCCGGATTGGTGGAGATAAGGAATTCGGCTTCATCCCGCCCATTCACCGTATATTTACCAGAATCTGTAAATTCCATGACAAAATTAACATCCAGGAAATTCAAGTCTATCAAAGCCTCTTTTACCTGTTTTGTCAATTTTTTGGCACATTTTTGGCGGATTTGCGATACCTCCCCGGAAATTGCAGCTAACTGTTCTTCAGCTTCGCCCAGGCGCTGGTCTAACTGCGCTAGGTATTCCTCATAATCCTGCAAATGCTCGAAACGAAGCTCCTTCTCTTCTTTGGCACGCAGCACGGCGTCAATGCTGCCGCCAAATTTATCCTTGAGGCGGTTTACAACATCCAGCCGTTTCTCAGTCTCATAGAAAGCCTCCTCGTCAAACTCACTGTCCGATATGTAACCGGACAGCTCCCGGTTAAAATCATTCAGCAAATTGTCAATTTCTTCCAACTGACCGCTCAAATCCTCCAATTCCTGGTCGTATTCTGACGCTGACTGCACTTCATGGAGCGCGCGGCTAATCTGTTCCGTGGCGCTCGCTTCCCCGCCCGTCATCTCATAGGCGTTCCCCACGGCCTCCATGATTTTACGGTTATTTGCCATTTTCCGATAAGCGGCTTCTAATTCCTCGTCTTCGCCAGGGGTTAAGTCCGCCTCCTTAATTTCCTGAATCTCATATTCCAAAAAAGAAAGCTCCCGCTCCCTGCCTTCCCCATCCTGCAAGGCCTGCCGCCGCTCCTCAGATACTTTCTGGTATTCCTGGTAACATTTTTTCAATTTTTGTTTCTTTCCATTCAGTTTTGTACCGGCAAATTCATCCAGGATTTCTAAATGTTTCTTTTTATGGAGCAATGACTGATGCTCATGCTGTCCATGGATATCAATCAGCAGCGACGCCACATTACGCATACAGGAAGCCGAAACTGTCTCCGAATTAATCTTCCCCACGCTCCGCGCCGCCGTAATCTTGCGCGACATGATAACCTGCCCATCCTCAGGATAAATATCCATCTCCTGCAATTGCCTGGCCTGTGCTTCGTCCTCAACCTGAAAGACCAGTTCCACCAAAGCATACTCGGCCTGGTCCCTAAGCATTTCCTTCGGAGCCTTTTCGCCCAAGGCAAGGTTGATGGAGCCTATGATAATGGATTTACCCGCGCCAGTCTCCCCGGAAAGGATATTTAACCCTTTCCCAAACTCCACTTCAGCTTCCTCTATCAATGCCAGGTTCTTTACATGCAGACTTACTAACATATATATTCTCCTTCTACTCTCTCATTCGGCGTCTAGTACAACGAAAATTAAGTCTTTGATATATTCACGCAGGATAATTGATTCAGATACAAGGAAGAAAATCGACGGTGTAGCGGTGGCGTTTATCACAAGGAGGGACCCGCTTGCGGGAGGATTCCTTATGATGTACAGCTAGATTTTCTGACGCAGTAGCTGGACAATTAGACAAGTGAAGATGTCAATTACTTAATATTTGTTGTACTAGTAGGCCTTATGCTTTAAGCCGATGGAATCTTGCCCTTAGCATAACTCGCCATCTACAATCTTCCGCAGGCGTTTCATCAAATGCTCCGTATCTTCCACCGTGCGCACCGCACACATAATCGTGTCGTCCCCTGCAATGCTGCCCACAATCTCATGGCAGTCCATTGCGTCCAAAGCGGCGGCAACCGCCATCGCCATGCCGGACGCAGTCTTAATCACCAGGATATTCTGCGCCATATCCATCGAAACAAACCCATCCTGGAAAATCCGGAGATATTTTTCCCTCATGTCTGTGCGGCTCTCACCCAATGCCACGTATTTCTGATGGCCAGCTTTCCCAGCGACCTTTGTAAGCTTTAATTCACGGATGTCCCTTGAGACCGTTGCCTGCGTCACATGGAAGCCCACGCGCTTTAGGCAGTCTAACAATTCATCCTGCGTCTCTATGTCATTCTTCGCAATTATCTCTAAAATTTTTGTGTGACGTCTCGATTTCATTCTGCCCTCCACTCAAGGCTGTAGCCTTGCAGCTTCTTCCTGAGCCTCTCGAGGAAACTCAAACGGCTAAGCTTCAAAATCCCCGCATGTGCCTGCGCTTTTTTTACAACAAGCCGCTCACCGGCCCTCAACGCACCCACCAAAGCGCCGTCAAAGCTAATCTCTGCTTTCTCTTCCTGTCCGTTGCTGCGTGCACGCACCTCAATAGAAACCACCGCGTCTGCGCCCAGCACGATACTCTTGGCATTTAGCGTGTGGGGGCTTATTGGCGTCACGACAAGCAGCTCCGCCTGCGGGTCTACAATCGGTCCCCCTGCCGACATGCTGTACGCCGTCGAGCCTGTAGGCGTAGCAATGATAATGCCATCCGCACTGTATGTATTCAAGTATTCCCCGTTTACAGAGATGACAAGGTCCATTACCTGAAGCGCCCCGCTGCGATGGATCACAATGTCATTGAGCGCTACCCGCTCCTCGATAACCCCTTTTGCACCGATATGCCTTCCAGAAAGCAGCATTCTTTGCTCAACAATATGTTCCGCTCCTTCTAAAAGCTGCCGGATTCCCTGCACGGCCGTTTCCTCCTCCAGCTCGCAGAGATAACCTACATGCCCGGTGTTAATGCCAATCAAGGGGATATCCCGCTTAGCCATGTTGCGCGCGGCACGCAGCAACGTGCCGTCTCCCCCTACAACAAGGATACATTCGGTATCCGCAGGTATCCTGCCCTCGTCAAATACCGTCCCTTCTTCTTCCCGGTTCACCTGGTAATCACATACCCCGCCGTTGTCCAGGATAAATCCCTGTATCTCTTTTGTAAGCTTCAATTGCTTATCCCGCCTTGGGTTTACAATGATATAAAAATGCTTCATTGTACAAAATGCCCCTTTCCCTGCCTGACAACCGGCAGCTTATTGAGGATTTTTTGCTCTCAGGGCTTCATGCGCCCCCGCCACGACATTCGATACATCCACAATTCCCTCCTGCGCCCCTGCCGCGCCCTTTGGCATATCCATTGCCGTATCCTGCGCCCCTGCCGCGCCCTTCTTTAAATGCACAAGGTACTCTATATTACCCTCTGGTCCCTTGATAGGGGAAAAATCAAGGTTCATGATGCAAAACCCTGTCTTTTGGGCAAATGCCAGGACATTGCCAATGACTTCCTCATGGACCTTGGGGTCCCGGACCACGCCCTTTTTGCCTACTTTCTCCCGTCCCGCCTCAAACTGCGGCTTAATCAGGCAGACCATCTCCCCCACGGGAGATAGCAGCCCTGCTGTCGCCGGCAAGACTTTCTCAAGGGAAATAAACGATACGTCCGCTGAGGCAAAATCCAACACGTCTTCGATATCCTGCGGCGTCACATAGCGGATATTGGTCTTCTCCATGCAGACTACCCGCGAATCCTGCCGCAAGGACCAGGCAAACTGCCCATACCCGACATCCACCGCATATACTTTGCGCGCCCCATTCTTTAGCATACAGTCCGTAAACCCCCCTGTGGACGCCCCAATATCCATACAGACCTTATCCTGTAAATCAATCCCAAAACACTTAACTGCCTTTTCTAGCTTCAGACCGCCGCGGCTTACATATTTCAATGTGTTCCCACGAACCTCAATCTTCGCTTCCACATCAAAAGCGCTGCCGGCCTTGTCCTCCCGCTGCCCTGCCACAAACACATTCCCCTCCATAACCATTGTTTTGGCTTTTTCCCTGGAGGGCGCAAACCCACGCTGCACCAGCAGCACATCCAAACGTTCCTTCATGCAATGACCTTCCTATTTACGAACATAATTTGCCACAATCTTCTTCACGACGGATTCCGCATCCACCCCGAGCTCTTTTTTCAAAATTTCCACATCCCCGTGTTCCACATAGACGTCCGGCAGGCAAATATTTTGGATTTCCGGCATTTGCGCAGCATGTTTTTTATTATAATACTGCAGCACATGCTCCCCAAAACCGCCGCTTGCCACATTCTCCTCCAAAGTCACAAGAAAATCGTGGCCCTCCAAAAGGTCGTCCAGCAATTTTGTGTCCAACGGCTTTACAAAACGGACGTTGATTAAAGAGCAGAAATAACCCATTGACTTGAGCAAACCATACACCTGTACGGCCGTCTCGACCATGCTCCCCACCGCCAGCAGCGCGATTTCCTGTTCCTTATAAATAACCTCGCTCTTCCCATAGGAAATTTTCCCACGGAATTCTTTCAACCCATTATACGCTTTCCCGCGGGGATAGCGGATCGCTATGGGATGCCCAAAATTCACGGCAAATTTCAGCATATCGGAAAGCTCCCATTTATTCTTAGGCGCCAGGATGGCCATGTTCGGGATAGTGGAAAGGTA
>CATLBW010000120.1 GCA_949879775.1 uncultured Lachnospiraceae bacterium | reverse complement strand
CGCCGTCCCCATTTGCCTGGACACCCAGGACACCGAGGAAATAATTAAAACGATCACTTACCTGGCCCCCGGCTTCGGCGGCATCAACCTGGAAGATATCTCCGCGCCCCGCTGCTTTGAAATTGAAGAACGGCTCAAAGAGGCGCTTCCCATCCCGGTCTTCCATGACGATCAGCATGGGACAGCCATCGTGGTCCTGGCAGGCATCATCAATGCGCTGAAAGTAGTTGGCAAACAGAAGGAAAATTGCCAGGTTGTCATAAACGGCGCAGGCTCCGCTGGAATCGCCATTGCCAAGCTCCTGCTTACCTATGGTTTTCCAAATATAACCATGTGCGACCGTCTGGGAATCATCAGTGAGGAATACCCTGGCCTCAACTGGATGCAGCAGAAAATGACGTCCCTTACCAACCTTGCGCACAAAACAGGCACCCTGGCTGACGCTTTGGAAGGAGCGGACATCTTCGTAGGCGTCTCTGCACCCGGGATTGTGACTGCCCAGATGGTGTCTTCCATGAACAAAGACGCTATCCTGTTTGCCATGGCTAACCCTGTCCCGGAAATCATGCCGGACGCAGCAAAAGCAGCTGGCGCAAAAATCGTGGGCACCGGACGCAGCGACTTCCCCAACCAAGTCAACAATGTCGTGGCTTTCCCCGGCATTTTCAAAGGCACCTTGGAGAGCCGCGCGTCAAAGATTACAGAAGAAATGAAACTGGCAGCCGCCAAAGCCATCGCAGGGCTTGTATCAGACGACCAGCTAAATGAGGATTTCATCCTGCCGGAAGCATTCGACCCCAGGGTAGCCCATGCTGTGAGCAAGGCTGTAAAATCCCATATCGCGGAGAAATAGCATGTGGGATAATAAACGCTACTATTCCATAGATTACTACTTGAAACACAAATTTGGGGAGAAGGTTTACCGCCTTGCCTTAAACGGCGGGATGACCTGCCCAAACCGGGATGGCACATTAGGCAAAAGAGGATGTATCTTCTGCAGCTTGGCCGGCAGCGGCGACTTTGCCCAGCAGGGCAGCATGTCCATCACCCGCCAGCTTGCAGATGCCAAAAGACAAATCAGCCAAAAACGGAACTGCCGGAAATTTATCGCCTATTTCCAGGCATACACCAACACTTATGCCCCGGTGGGCTATCTGCGCAAGATTTTTATGGAAGCAATCGCTGACCCTGACGTCGTCATTTTATCCATCGCCACGCGTCCTGATTGCCTTTCTCCGGAAATACTTGCTCTCCTGAGCGAGCTAAACCAAATCAAGCCGGTATGGATAGAGCTGGGCTTACAAACAATCCATCCGCGGACCAGCCGCTTTATCCGCAGCGGGTTTACGCTGGAGTGTTTCCACGAAGCTGTAAAATCGCTTGCGCTTTGCCATATCCCGGTTATCGTCCATGTAATCCTAGGGCTTCCGGGCGAGACAAAAGCGCAGATGATGGAAACGGTACGCCACGTAGGCAGCCTGGGCGTCTTTGGCATAAAACTACAGCTTCTGCACGTCTTGTCTGATACGGATTTAGGCGCATTATACGCAGAATCCCCCTTTCCTTTGCTTTCTCAAAATGAATACTGCGAGCTTGTCGTCGACTGCCTGGAACAGTTGCCAGAAACGATCACTATCCACCGCCTGACCGGAGACGGTCCCAAAGAGCTATTGGCTGCCCCTCTCTGGAGCCGTGCCAAACGCAGCGTCCTAAACCAGATTGCACAGACTATGAAACAGCGGGACACCTGGCAGGGCAAGCATGTATTGAACTAAGAAAGTCAGATACCCCGCAGCAAAGCCTGTTTCATTATCAATAAGACCTATTTCAGATAAGGAGCGATACTATGGCGGATGCCTCAACACAATATAAATTAATTGTGCTATATATGTTAGACCAGGTTGATTTTCCCCTGACAAATACACAAATTTCTAATTTTATGCTGGACAAGGATTACACGACTTATTTTACCGTACAGAAAGCAATCAGTGAGTTGATTGACGCTGGGCTGATGCGCACGGAATCCACCTACAACAATACCCACTACTACATCACGCCGGCAGGCCGGGAAACGCTTTCTTACTTCCCTGACAAAATCTCCGAAGCCATCAAATCAGACGTCCTCAGTTATTTCGCTGAGAACCACATGAAATTAAGGCAGGAGGTGTCTATCGTTGCAGACTATTATAAGACGACTTCACAGGAATACGCAGCCCACTGCCAACTCAAAGAACGCAGCCATTCCCTGATTGACCTGACTGTCACTGTTAAATCGAAAGCTGAGGCCGAAGCCATCTGCTCTAACTGGAAGGCCCAGCATGAGGATGTTTACGGATATCTGATGGATCTGCTGTTACGTTAAAAAGAGCCTTGAAGCATAATCCTTCAAGGCTCTTTTTGCCTGTAGAAATTTTATTTCCAATGCCGATATGGGGGGGTTATTTTGATATCTTACACTTTTTGCCCTGCCCTTTTGCCTTGAACAGCCCTTTGTACGCTTTCAGCTTCTTTGCAGGGACCTTTACCTTCGCATTGGGCTTGATGCCTTTTAAGGCATTCTTGCCTACACTCTTGACTTTTGTAGATTTAACCGTGATATTCCCAAGCTTCCTGCAATTCTTAAAGACATTCGTGCCAACCTTGGCAACGCCCTTCCCCAATGTGACTTTTGTGAGCCTGCGGCAGCCCTCAAACGCAGAGTTCCCAACTGCTTTCACATTGTCCCCGACGGTAATGCTTATGACCTTAGATTTTTTTAACGCGTTGTTGGCAATGGAGGTCACCTTGAATTTCTTGCCGCCAATATCGGCCTTCTTGGGGATATCGACTTTGGAAACCTTGGAGTTCTTCAAGCCTGCAAAGGCAACCTGGTCTTCCCCGGTCACTTTATACTTATAATCTTTAACAGCATAAACCTTCCCTTTCTTGGCCTTAATTGTAAAAGCCTTCGTTACTGTCCCTATGTATTCATCTACGCCTTCTATAATCACCTTAGCCTTGCCAATCTTAACATTGTTCTTATAAGAAACGTAGTAATCCAGCCCTTCTTCTAACTCATTGCCTTCATATTCAACTGTTACCTCAGGCTCAACCGCGGAGCCGGTATAATATGCCCCCGCTTTATCAATGGAAATATCACAGTCCCTGATACTGACAATCTCCGCCACAGATACGATAAATTCTATTCCCTTTTTTATGACTCCATCCGTCACTTCGCAGTAATAGCTTCCCTCATTATCTTCCTCTCCCAGCACCTCATAGCTGTCGCTGTCCTCTCCCTCAATAATATAGTCCTCGTCTGCATATCCAGCCCGATACCATTGGTATTCCAGCTCGCCGGCCCCTCCCCAGGCTTTGACCTTCAAGTCCATCTCCCCATCCAGGGGGACTAAGACAACCGTAACCTCATCGCCATACTTATTCTTGAGGGCGCTTTCTACCCTGAGGCCTGTTTCCAATGATACATAAAAATGAAAGCCCACAGCAGCAATCCCGTCCGTCACCTCACAATAGTAATCCGTCCCACACGCAGCGTCCCCAGTTACAAAATAACTGCTCTGTGTGGCCCCCTCTATTATATGGCCACGGGATGCCTCATCTGACTTATACCACTGGTATTTCAGCTCGCCAACCCCTCCGCTGGCTTTGACTTTTAATTCTGCCCGTCTTCCATATTCAACCGCGACGTCCGACGTGCTTTCCCCTTCTTCATCCAATATAGCGCTGTCCACTCTTAAGCCAGTCTCCACAGTGATAAAAAACTTAATGCTTTTTTCATTAATGCCATCTGATACTTTACAATAATAGTATTCCTTACAGCCCATGTCTGCTTTTAAGGCATACCTGTCCCCTGTCTCCCCTTCAATATCCTTTATGACTTCCTCATCATAATCGTCAAAATATGCATATTGCCATTGGTACGATAATCACCTGCCATTTACCCCTCCGCTGGCGGTCACCTCTAAAGTTATCGTATCCCCATATGGCAGCGTCACATACCTTGGCCCGCTGTCGCTGACCTCTTCCCAATCTTCATTCTCGCCTGTGCCGCTGCTCACCGCAAGCCCGGTATCTATAGAGATATTGAATTCTGCCACTTCTGTCTCTGCCCCATCCGTAACCTGGCAATAGAACATTTTTTCTTCATTGTCTCCTGGCAGTTCATACCTGCTCGCCGTCGCCCCCTCAATGCGGCAGTCATCGGCCAGCCGGCCTTTATACCACTGATAGCTGACAGGGCCCTTGCTGCTGACAGCAGAAGCTTCCAGCCCTGCCCTTTGCCCATATGCCACTGACAAATTCTCTGCATAGAAAAGCTCCAGCCCATCCGCCTGCCTCTGTGCTGTATTTATCACAAAAGAAGCCTCGCGCCAGTCATTGCCATATGCGTTCAGATAATACGTCCTATTGGCATACAAATACCAGGTAAGCTCAAAATTACCGTCGACGTCATTATCATCGTTAGAACATAACAGGCTGCCGTCCCCATCATACAATTCCCCATATGTATCTTCTTCTCCGGTGGAAAACAGTGTATAGACGCCGTCCGCCTTAGGCACAAACTTAAAATACGACTCTTCCCCATCCTCCACGGATACCTGGCGGGCTGCCCCATTCCACGTCTGTGCCGTCTCAATACTGCCGTGCGGTCCCTTCCAGTCCCCATCTTCTTCTGTTGAATAAATTTCCTTCGCCTGCGCCTCAAAGGGCGACGTAAGCCCTGCCGCTCCCAGCGCAAATGCCAATAACAATGCTAATAACTTCTTCCCCATAAACTCTTCTCCTTAACTACGCCAACCCCCAACTGCCCTATAGGCGCCTATGCACGGCAAAAACGGCCTTTAATCATCATTAGAGCTATCTTTCTCCAAAAAGCGCATCTTGCTCTTCTCGTCAGAAAGCTGCAACGGCATAAACCCTGCGGCAGTGTGGTACTTCTCGCGGTAACATTTCTGGCAAAGCGTCCCAAATGTGATCTCAGCGCCACACATGGAACAATGCAGGTTCAAGATCTTCTGTTCCTGTTCCTTATATTCCACCCTTCCTTCCGCAATCCATTTCCGCACCAACAAATGCGGGATATTAAAATGCTCCGCCACCTGGTATTCCGTCACGTCTTTCGAGCGTATGTATTCCTTTACTTCCGAGAACAACTGGTTCTCCTGGCAAACTGGGCACATATCCCCTTCATATTTCTCTGGAAGGTTCCTGTGGCATACTGAACAAAATTTCATATTGTCAAACAATGATACTGGTTCCAATTTACTCACCACTTTTCTTAAATTCTACAACGACTACTTTTTCTTCACACTATAACCAAAAGTTCCTAGAATGTCTTTTAACCCATAATAGGCGCCATGGGAATACACGATAGGCTGTGCCTGTTCCAAATGAAATTTGCCGGTATGGTCCATATATGCTTCTGAGGCGTGCACGGCCACAACCTCGGCCAAAAACATATGGTGTGAGCCAAGCTCTATGCACTGGACGACCCTGCATTCCATATTCACCGGGCTTTCACCGATCAAGGGCGGCGCGACTTTGGATGCTTTCTGCCTCGTAAGGTGCAAAACGGCAAACTTATCTACATCCCTGCCAGATTTGACGCCACAATAATCTGTCGCAAACGCCAATTCCTGCGTTGTAAGATTAATCACAAATTCTTTGCTCCCTGCTATCATCTGGTAAGAAAACCGTTCAGGCCTCACAGAAATATAGACCATAGGAGGGTTCGTACAAACTGTCCCCGTCCATGCCACGGTAATTATATTATCCCGCCCCTCTTTATCTGCGGCAGTCACCATGACTGCCGGAACCGGATACAGCATATTCCCCGGCTTCCATTCCTGCTTACAATATATAAAATCCTTCTGCAAAACAATACTCCTAGAAAAATCCAAACAGATGGGCGATGATTGCAGCAATCCCCACAAGGTCCACAACCCCGAGGATAATCAGTATCCCAAAATAGCTCTTCATCACCTTCATGCTCTGGTCGCCTGCTTCCATATGCTCTATCTTCGCTTCTAACTCCTCCACAAGAGTCTGGATATTGCGGTAACACTTCACATTCTCCCTATGGATCTTCTCACTCAGCTCTAACTTAACCGCCTCAAGCTTCTCCTCTGTCCCGTCCTCTTCCTTGGCAGCCTGCGCAAGCTTCTCCACTTGGGCGTTAATCTTAGCAAGCTCAGAAGAATATCCATCCAGCGTGGACTTTATGGATTTTGTCTGATCCTCCATCTGCCCTTCCGCAGCCTTCGAAAAATCCTGGATTTTCTTGTCTAATTCAGCCATTCCCTGCCGGGAATTGCTGTTAATCTCTTTTATCTGCTCAGAAATCTGCTCCTGCAGCGCGCTGACCTCGCCGCCTATCGACTCATCCATCGCACGCATCTGTGCATCCACGCGCGAAATCAAAGCGTCAACCTGAGTCCTCACCCCCTGTGTCAGCTTATCTGCTTCTTCCTGCTTCCCATCCAATATTTCCTGGAGGTTCTTTGCTTTTTCTTCTTTCTCTTCTAAAACACCTTCAAGCTCTTCTACCTTGCTCTCCTTTGTCGTCATCAGGTTATGGAGATATTTCGCTTTTTCCTTGAATTCATCAATTTGTTTTAAAAAAAAGTCTTCTTTTTGCACCTTATTTATATCCTTTCTTATGTTATGGATATCATTGTAACATTAGACCTGCCATTTTGCAAGGATGTGTAATAATTTCACACATCGCCGGACGGGCTGTCAGCAACAGCTCAGGCAAGCTGGCCTGCTGCGGCTGTTATCATACATTTTCAATCTGCCAGTCAATAGGCTCTATGCCGTTCGACGCAAGGAACTCATTCGCCTGGCTAAAATGTTTACAGCCGAAAAAACCGCGGTAAGCGGATAAGGGGCTGGGATGCGGGGCTTTCAAAATCAAATGCCGGGGGTTCGTGAGCATAGGTATCTTGCTTTGCGCAGGTTTGCCCCACAGCATATAAACAACCGGGCGGTCCTGTTCATTAACGGCATGGATGATGGCGTCCGTAAACTGCTCCCACCCTTGCCCCTGATGGGAAAATGCCTGATGCGCCCGCACGGTCAGCACAGTGTTGAGCATCAATACCCCCTGCTTTGCCCATTTCACCAGATAACCGTTGTTGGGAATTTCACAGCCCAGGTCATCATGCAGCTCTTTGTATATATTCTCCAGCGACGGGGGAATCCCCACCGTGGGCCTTACAGAAAAACAAAGCCCATGCGCCTGCCCCTCATTGTGATAGGGGTCCTGCCCTAAAATTAAAACTTTCACCTGGCCCAGCGGGGTCAGGTGCATAGCGTTAAAAATATCATCCGCCGGGGGATAGATCACCCTGGAATTATATTCCTGCTTTATAAATTGGTAGAGCTTGGCATAATAAGGCTTCTTAAACTCCCCGCCAACCGCCTCTACCCAGTCATTTTGCAGCATCCCCATAAGAAATACTCCTTTCTCCTGCGTACCCTCTTGTGCATCACCCGGCTTTTAGGCCTTTGGGCATTCCTACTTCCTCACGGGAACACCCCTCTTAGCCAGATAATCCTTTAATTCCATAATTTCCAGTTCCTTATAATGGAAGAGTGACGCCGCCAGCGCAGCTTCCGCGCCGCCCTCTGTCAACGCCTCAAAAAAATGCTCTTTTGTGCCGGCCCCTCCGGAAGCTATGACAGGAATCGGGACATTATCTGCAATCGTCCTGGTAAGTTCCAGGTCATAGCCTGATTTCGTGCCGTCACAATCCATACTGGTAAGCAAAATCTCCCCAGCGCCCATACGGCTGGCGCGCATTGCCCATTCCACGGCGTCTAAGCCTGTGTCAACCCTGCCTCCGTTTTTATAGACATTCCAGCCGCTGCCATCCGCCCTGCGCTTGGCGTCAATTGCCACTACCACGCACTGGCTGCCGAACTTATCCGCCGCATCGCTAATCAGCCTTGGCGTGTTGATCGCTGAGGAATTGATGGAAATCTTATCCGCCCCTTCCCTCAGCAACGCCTTAAAATCCTCAACCGTACGGATGCCGCCGCCTACCGTAAAAGGGATAAATACTGTCTTAGCAACCCTGAGCACCATATCCACTACCGTCTCCCTCGCATCTGAGGAAGCTGTGATATCCAAAAACACAACCTCGTCCGCTCCCGCCTTGTCATAGGCTGCCGCCACGGCTACCGGGTCCCCGGCGTCCTTAAGGTTGACAAAATTGACCCCTTTGACCACGCGCCCTGCATGTACATCCAGGCAAGGGATAATCCGCTTTGTAAACATCGCCTACACCTCCCCTGCCTTTGCAAAATTGCGCAGGATCTGTAATCCCACGCTGCTGCTCTTTTCCGGGTGGAACTGACAGGCAAATATATTGCCCTGTTCTACAGAAGCATGGATCTGCACGCCATACTCCGCAGACGCCTTGACAATCTGTGGATCCTCCGCCCTTAGATAGTAAGAATGCACAAAATAGACGAAAGCTCCTTCCCTGATTCCTGCAAACAGCTTTCCCTGATTTTGCAGATGCAGGGAATTCCAGCCGATATGCGGGATTTTCAGCCCTTCCTTAGCCGGAATCTTAACAATCCTGCCATCCAGGATATGTAAGCCTTCTGCTCCGCCGTTCTCCTCACTGCCTGCAAACAAAAGCTGTAGCCCCAGGCAGATACCCAAAAACGGCGTCCGCCTGTCCGCCACTTCACGGATTACGTGATCCAACCCATACCTCTTCAAATGCTCCATGGCTTCTGCGAAAGCCCCTACTCCTGGCAAAATAACCTTGTCGGCCGAGAGGATTTCCTTATAGTCCCTGGTAACGACAGTCTCTTCACCCACATAATGCAATGCTTTCTCCACGCTTTTGAGGTTGCCCGCATCATAATCAATGATTGCTATCATCTTATCACTCCTCTTCCTCCGCGCCAAGTCCGAGCCCGTCTATAATCTTGTATATTTCCAGTGTAAAATCTTCCTTTTCCCAGATATCATACAGCTCCCTTGCCTGGTCCAAGGTCATGCCGTACTGCTTCTTCAATGCCTTCTCTATCGTTGCAAGCATTTTATCGTATTCTACCGCAGCGCCCGTCGCCGCAGCCTCCCTTGCGTTCTTATCATACCTTCCCACGCCAAGGATCAGCGCGCTCAACGCCTCCGCATGCATGTTTTGTTTCTTGTAGACCCGGT
>CATLBW010000119.1 GCA_949879775.1 uncultured Lachnospiraceae bacterium | reverse complement strand
CACCTGAGCTCCGCGTTCCGCTCCCCCTCTCTGAAGGCAAATGCGAAGCATTTATAGGGATGCCTTCCGACGAGCTGGCAGGCGCCGCTGCGCGGGGCGTGCCGCTACCAAAGTAGGAAGGCAAATGCGAAGCATTTTTAGGGATGCTTTCCGACGAGCTGGCAGGTGGCGCGCAGCGGGGCGTGCCGCTATCGCAAAAAAAGGAGGATGGTTCCATGAGTGGATGTGTGAAATGTGGGCTGCCAAAAACATATCAGAATATACGGTTTGATGAAAACCATGTATGCAATTATTGTAGGTTTTTTGAGGAGCACAGAAAGGAGCTTACGGATTTTGGCGCCTTAGAGGAGCAGTTTGCGCAGGAAGTAAGGGCAGCCAAGGAAAAAGCGGCGCAAAATGGCGCTAAATATGACTGTATCACTGGTTTAAGCGGTGGAAAGGATGGCGCGTACATTACGTATGAGCTGCAGCATAAATATGGGATGCGCGTGCTGACCTATACTTTGGATAACGGGTTTGGAACTGATTTTGGGCGGCGTAACATTGAGATTCTTTTGGAAAAATTGGACGTGGAGCATATCTGGATTAATGTGAAGGATTCCACGCTCAGGCAGTTCTATTCCGCGAGCATGAAGCTGATGAAAAATTTCTGCAGCGTTTGTTTTCATTTTTGCCATTATTACAGCCATCTTTTGGCGTCGCAGTATGGGATTCCCTTGATTGTGAACGGACGGACAAGGAGCCAGGTCCTGCAATCGGCGGATAATAAAAAAGGCATCGAGCCGTTTGAGGTTTCCCGCAGCCTGAAATCTTTTGAATACCAGATGTTTGGGAAATTGACGGATAAGCTGGATGGGTATAGCTGCATTGACTTCCTGCCGGACGTGGAGGCGACGTCCCTTTCCTTCTTTATGTACCATGACGTGGGCGAGGAGGAGAAAATGCAGTTTTTAGAAGAAAAAATCGGCTGGATACGCCCAAAGGGCAGTGTGCCGCACCCCGAGTGCTGGGCGCACCCGATGGCGGAAAAATGCAGCCTGGTAAAACACGGCTACCCTGTCCGCACCGGTGAGCTGGCGGAGCTGGTCCGGGAGGGGGCCTTAACCCTGGAAGAAGCGGTCCGCGAACGGGAGGCTGACAGGGAGGCATATCAGGATATCCCACCGGAAATAGAGGCGCGTTTCCATGAGAGGGTTTCCTCAAAAAAATAGCCCGCAAATAATACTATTGACAGTTTTGAGGTAATGTCATAAAATTAAATAGGCGCAGATATTATAGCTTTTTGATGTAGGCGCATGGTTGTTATAGGATGCCCGTAAGGCAAGGTTTTTGGAACGGGCATCCTTAATTATATTAAAATATTATAGAAAAATAATAATTTAGAAGATTGTATCATTAAAGAATGTATGATAGAATATGGCAAGAGGAGGGTTCCAGGAGCAGGTTGGGGCCTGCAGGTTAGAATCGGGACCTCGGAGAAAAATAATGTATCATTGGACAGACAAAAGGAGGGCTATCTGTGGCCAGGATTGCAGTAGTGACAGACAGTAATAGCGGAATTACCCAAAAGCAGGCAAAGGCGTATGGGATACATGTGTTGCCCATGCCCTTTTTTATAAATGGAGAAACTTATTTTGAGGATATATCATTGACCCAGGAGGAATTTTACCAGAGGCTGGAAGGGAATGACGACATTTCGACGTCCATGCCTTCCGTAGGCTCTGTGACAGATTTGTGGGACGAGCTTTTGCAGGACTATGAGGAGGTTGTGCATATCCCTATGTCCAGCGGGCTGAGCAGCTCGTGTGAGACGGCAATGATGCTGTCGCAGGAATATAATGGGAAGGTGCAGGTAGTGAATAACCAGCGCATATCAGTAACGCAAAGGCAGTCTGTGGAAGACGCGCTGCAGATGGCGGAACATGGGATGGGCGCCAAGGAAATCAAAGATTATCTGGAAGAGACGAAATATGATTCCAGTATCTATATAATGGTAGATACGTTGTATTACTTGAAGAAAGGTGGGCGGCTCACCCCGGCAGCGGCGGCGCTGGGCACATTGCTCAAGCTCAAGCCGGTGTTGCAGATTCAGGGGGAGAAGCTGGACAGTTATGCGAAAGCGAGGACTGTCAAGCAGGCAAGGTCAATCATGATTGATGCGATTAAGAGTGACTTTGCAAAAAGGTTTGGGGACGCGACGGGGGAGAATATGCATATTTTTGTGGCCTATACCAAAAATGAGGAGGCAGCCTTAGAGTTCAAGGCTCAGATAGAAGAGGCAATTCCGGGGGGGATTGTTGAGGTTGTCGACCCATTGTCATTGAGCGTGGCTTGCCATATTGGACCCGGCTCCCTGGCAGTAGCCTGTTCTAAGAAGTTAGTTCTGGAATAGAAGGCCCTGTGAGGATTGCGATGGTAATTGCAAAGGAGGAGAAGGATGAAAAAACGGATTGGAACAAAAGTAATTGTCCTACTGGGAATCTTGTCATTGTTTTTTCTGGCATTCAGCGTGGCAAATGTAATGGCTCTTTCTGAGATTGGCGATAGGAATAGCGAGATTGCGGACATCTACTTGAATTTGCAGAGGATAGAAGGGCAGATGTCTGTACAGGCGCAGGAATTTAGGAGCCTTATGGAATCCGGCAAGCTGAAGGCGCAGGGGGTAGAGAGGATAAAGGAGAAAGCGTCCGCCCTGCAGGAGTATTTAGATAAGATGGACGCCTTATGCAAACAGACGAGCGACACGCTCTTTAATGACAGCTTCACCGCCTACAAAGAACAGTTTGAAGAATTTATGGCGCTGGGAATCCAGGCGGCCGAGGTAGTGGCGCAGGGCGATAATATTGGCACGCTGGATATATTGAGGGAAAACAGGCAAAAAGGGGAAGTCCTTGATAGCTGTAAGGCAGCGTACACGGAAGCCATGGAAAGCCGCATAAATTTGGTGGCGGCTAAAATTGACACGAAGATTTTTGGTACATATGTCTTTAACGTTTCGATGATCATTGTGTTTGTCCTGATGGTAACGGCGACGGTCCTGATTGTGGTGCGTACGATTGCCAGCCCGGCGAAGAAAGCCAGCGGGCATTTGAACCAGATTGTAGAGAAGATCCAAAAAGACGAGGGCGACTTGACAGAGCGTATTACGGTTAAGACACAGGATGAAGTCGGGCAGCTTGTCAGCGGCGTCAATGGGTTTATTGAGCAGCTCCAGTCATTGATGCGGAAACTAAAAGGAGAATCCGCCCGCATGATGGAGTCTGCGGACACCATCACGGACAGGGTGAACATTTCCAATGAGAATGTCAACAGTGTCTCCGCCGCTATGGAGCAGTTGGCAGCGAGCATGGAAGAGGTGTCGGTCAGCTTAGAGCAGATTACGAATGGAAGCAATGATATTTATAAGAAGACACAGGCCTTGGCGAGCCGCGCCGGGAACGGCGCAGAGCTGGTAGAGGAGATTAAGTTCAGGGCGAGCACTGTCAGGGAAGATGCGGTAGGGAGCAAGGCGGCGGCCAGCAAGATGATTTCTGAAATCCGCGTCATGCTGGAAGAGGCTGTCAAAGAGAGCAAAAGCGTCGGGCGTATCAATGAGCTGACAGGCGATATCCTTGACATCAGCAGCCAGACGAATTTGCTGGCACTTAACGCTTCCATAGAGGCGGCGCGTGCCGGCGATGCCGGCAAAGGGTTTGCTGTGGTCGCGGATGAGATCCGTATTTTGGCAGATAATAGCAAAGATACCGCTAATAATATACAGAATATCAGCAATATGGTGACGACTGCGGTGGAAAAGCTGGCGGAGAATGCAGAGAATATGTTACAGTTTATTGATGAAGACGTCATGAGGGATTATGATGGGTTCGTGGAAGTTGCCAATAATTATCAGCATGACGCGGAAGATGTGGATGCGATCCTTACAGAATTTGCCAGCGGGGCTGCTGAGATGCAGTCCATCATGCAGCATATCAATGTAGGGATTAATGACATTTCCACTACCGTGGATGAGAGCGCCAAAGGCGTTTCCAATGTTGCGGAGAATACGGGAAGCCTGGTTGAGGCGATGGCGCATATCCAGAAGGAGACGCAGAACAGCCAGAGCATTTCCAGGGAATTGTGTGGTGAAGTTGAGCGGTTTAAAAAGGTGTAATTTTCCGATTATTGAGATACATGTTATAGTAAATGGCAGGATATCTGCTGTTAGCTATAATCCCTCCGGGGGATGCGCACGGTGTTGCAGGGAAAATGCCGCGTTTTGGGCAGCCAATGTCGGCGCACTATAAATTAGAGTAAAGGATGGTAGTGATATGTCAATATTAGAAGAGTGGAGAAGCGTTGCCTACAATCAGGAATTGACCAAAGGGGAAATCCAGCGTTTCTGGCAGAGGTATTTTCTGCTGGAAAAGGGTGTCTATGAGAAGCTGTTAAGTAATCCGGACGAGAAAGTTGAGGGGACTGTCAAAGAGTTGGCGGACAAATATGGGATTACCCTTATGGAGATGGTTGGTTTTCTGGATGGAATTAACGAGAGCCTGATAGAGGCAAACCCGATTGAGGAGATGGAAGAGGACACCAAGGTCAGCCTTGCGTTTGATAAAGAGAAGCTTTATAAGAATATGGTGGATGCCAAGGCGGACTGGCTCTATGAGCTTCCGCAATGGGAGAGTATTTTTGATGAAGATACCAGGCACAGGCTTTACCTGGAACAAAAGAAGTCTGGCACGGTTATTAAAGAGCAGAAGATATACCCCAATGACCCCTGCCCCTGCGGGAGCGGCAAGAAATATAAGAAATGTTGTGGGAGGAATTAGTGCGTCTGGGTGCAAAATCAAGCAACAGCCCAACGTAATACCCCAAATTCCCTCTTTACAGATGGAGGGAAAGAAGTTACAATACTAATGTACGAGAAAGCGTTGACAAGAAGAGTAAGTTGTGGAATGCCGAATGCCCTGCTAAGGGGCATAAGCAGAGAGGGTTGCCGAAGGACAGATGACAGTCCTGGCGCTGGAAGCAGCCCGGCAGGAGACAGCCGAAGACCACCTTGGAGCGGCTTTAATAGAGCACGGTGACTCCGTTATCGTCATACGAGAGGTTTTGTCCTTGCTGGCAGCGAGGATGAAGCAAGGTGGGTGGAACCGCGTATATTACGTCCCATGCATTGCCGCAGGCAGTGTATGGGATTATTTTTTTCTTATTAGGAAAGGCCTTGTCGCGCTAACGCTTGAAAGCGCCTTCCCTATAAGATAAGGAAAAATTATGCGTATTCGCACAATAGGAAGGAGAATATTATGAAAGTTACATTGAAGGACGGCTCCGTCAAGGAGTACAGTGAGGCTAAGAGCGTATATGACATTGCGCTGGACATCAGCGAGGGTTTGGCAAGGGCGGCCTGTGCTGGTGAAGTAAATGGGGCGGTTGTTGATTTAAGGACGGTTTTGGACAGCGATTGTGAACTGAGCATACTGACCCAGAAAGAGGAAGAAGGGCTGCGCACCGTCCGCCACACATGTTCCCATGTTTTGGCGGAGGCGGTGAAACGGCTGTTCCCGGAAGCGAAGCTTGCAATCGGGCCGTCTATAGACGAAGGGTTTTATTATGACTTTGAGGCGGAGCCGTTTTCCAGGGAAGATTTGGATAACCTGGAAAAAGAGATGAAGAAGATTATCAAGGCGGGCTGCCGCCTGGAGAAATTTACGCTTCCCAGGGCTGAGGCAATCCGTTTTATGCAGGAGAGGCAGGAACCGTATAAGGTAGAGCTGATTGAAGATTTGCCGGAGGATGCCGAGATATCGTTTTACAGCCAGGGAGAGGGATTTACTGATTTATGCGCAGGGCCGCATCTGATGAGCACGAAGCCCATCAAGGCGTTTAAGCTGATTTCCTCTTCTATGGCATACTGGCGGGGCGATTCAGAAAAAGCGCAGCTTCAAAGGATTTATGGGACGGCGTTTGCCACCAAAGATGAGCTGAACGCATATTTGGAGCATTTGGAAGATATCAAGAAGCGTGACCATAACAAGCTGGGGCGCGAGATGAAATTGTTTACCACGGTGGATGTGATTGGGCAGGGATTGCCGCTTTTGATGCCTAAGGGGGCGAAAATGGTCCAGACCATGCAGCGATGGATTGAGGACCTTGAGGACAATGAATGGGGGTATATCCGCACTAAGACCCCGTTGATGGCAAAATCTGATTTGTATAAGATTTCCGGCCATTGGGACCACTATACGGATGGCATGTTTGTGCTTGGCGATGAGGAAAAGGACAAGGAAGTGCTGGCGCTGCGCCCTATGACCTGCCCGTTCCAGTATTATGTGTACAAGGCGGAGCAGCATTCCTACCGTGACCTGCCCCTGCGTTACAGTGAGACGTCTACATTGTTCCGCAATGAGGATTCCGGGGAAATGCATGGGCTTACCCGCGTGCGCCAGTTTACGATTTCTGAGGGGCATCTTATCGTGCGCCCGGACCAGATGGTAGAGGAATTCAAGCAGTGCCTTGCCCTGGCGAAGCACTGTCTGTCCACCTTAGGCGTGGAGGAGGATGTCACTTACCACCTTTCAAAGTGGGACCCTGATAATCGGGAGAAGTATATTGGCGAGCCAAAAGTCTGGGAGGAGACGCAGCAGCACATGCGCGACATCATGCTGGAATTGGAAATCCCCTTCACAGAGGACGTAGGGGAGGCCGCCTTTTATGGGCCAAAGATAGATATCAATACCAAGAATGTGTATGGTAAGGAAGACACCATGATTACCATACAGTGGGATGCTTTGCTTGCCGAGCAGTTTGATATGTACTATATTGACGCCAACGGCGATAAGGTACGCCCTTATATCATCCATAGGACGTCCATGGGCTGTTATGAGCGCACATTGGCATGGCTTATTGAGAAATATGCCGGGAAGTTCCCGACCTGGCTGTGCCCGGAACAGGTAAGGGTATTGCCAATCTCAGATAAATATGAAAATTATGCCGCACAGGTGGAGAAACAGTTAAAAGCCAATGGGATTCTCTGTTCTGTGGATAACCGTTCTGAGAAGATTGGTTACAAGATCCGCGAGGCGCGTTTAGATAAGCTGCCTTATATGTTGGTTGTAGGGCAGCAGGAGGAAGAACAAAAGACAGTTTCTGTCAGGAGCCGTTTTGCAGGGGACGAGGGCGTAAAACCGCTGGATGCCTTTATAGGGCAGATTTGTGAGGAAATCCGCACAAAGGAAATCCGTAAGGAGGAGGCGCAAGAAGAGAAGAAATAGTAAATCCTGTTTTAAAAAATATTGTGGAAGTTCTTGCCATGTATAAATTATTAGAAATCTCCTGACACTATACTCATGGTCGATGTAATCTGCCATGAGTATCGCGGACAGAGCCAGGATCGGTCTGTCCGCTTGTCAATCTATTATTCCCGCGAGCAATGAGCCAAGCAGCCGCGCTTGCGCGGATATTTGGCGAATGCCGCGAGGCTTATCTGCTCTTCGCAGAAGAGGAGATGCCGCCCCGGCGAGGGGTCAAATACCCCGCCCCTTGGGGCGGAAAGAACAAGCTGGGTCATGCCCCGTAGCTTGCTGCGGGGTATTTGACTTTAGGTAAAGGAAGGAGATTTCAAAATGACACGTTTAAAATGTTCTGTAACAAATTGTGCGTACAATGATAACAAGCTTTGTGCCAAAAATGACATTATGGTAGGAGGCCAGGGCGCCGACAAGCCGAATGAAACTTGTTGTGAGAGCTTTCGGGAGAGAAGCGAAAGCATGACAAATTCCGTGAAGAATGGCACCCCTGAGACAAGTGTAGGATGCCATGCCGAGAATTGCCGTTTTAATGAAAGCTGCAAGTGCCACGCAGATGAAATTGGCATAGCCGGAAGTAACGCTTGCTGCTGCGCTGAGACGGAATGCGCAAGCTTTGAGTGCCAGTGTAAGTAGCTTTTTAACATGTTTTAATAAAAAATTTACAAAAAATTTACAAAAGAATCATATAAAAGTACTTGTATTCTCATATGACTGGAAGTAGAATAGGACTGGAATGCAGAATGGGAAGTACAGGAGGAAATTATGCGTAAGAAATCTCATATATCGTTGGCGAAGTATATTGTAGGAAGTCTGGAAGAACAGGACCTTGTCAAGCATAAGAAGGCATTTTACCTGGGAAGTATCCTTCCGGATTGCAAACCGTCTTTTTTGACAGTGAAGCATGAAATTGAGGGGACGTTCCCGAAGATTCAGCGTGAGCTAAAGAATTTGGTGGAGCTTCGTCAGTCATCCATGATTAACATGCGGGTGTTTTACCGCAATCTGGGCGAAATGATCCATTATATTGCAGATTATTTTACCTTTCCTCATAATGCTACGTTTACAGGGAACCTCAAGGATCACTGTATCTATGAAAAGCATCTGAAAAAAAGCCTGAAAGACTATATCCAGAGCGGTGAGGCCGAGAGGAACCAGCCCCATATCCTTAAATCCGTGCAGAACCTTAACAGCACGGAGGCAATTTGTAATTTTATTAAGAAAAAACACGAGGCATATATAAAATTGAAGAATACTGTCGAAGAAGATTGTCGTCAAATTGTGTCTCTCTGTCACCAGGTGGTGGAGGCTGTCCTTCTGCTGGTCCAGAGGGGGGCGTCCAGGAAGCCAGTTATAGCAGCGAATTAGAGAAATGTCGAATAAAAGCATTTCCTGTCGAAATCTCCTGTAAAAAAATAGCGATTTTCGTTTGATTTTTGTACAAAAAGAGACTACAATAAGGGGACAAGAGACAAGGAGCTGCGAGATGGAAAAGTTAGGAGAACTACAAAAGGAAATTGAGATTGTAAGGAAAGAATTAGATGTAGTTGCTGCAGAGGATGTCGGTGCGGACAAATGTTACCAGGCCAGTGTCCGGCTGGACCGTCTCATTGAGGACTACATGCGGTATACGAAAGAGAAATATCACCTGGAGAACTGCGGGTATACGACCTGAGCCTGCGAGGGCGGCAGGGCTTTAGCGGCTTGGCGTTTGTCCTGGTGAGAAAAGGAAAATAGAATATGGTATAAGAGAAGAGCCTTGAATAGCCAAGGCTCTTTTTGTCATCTTATAGGGAAGACCTTGTCACGCTAACGCGTGAAAGTGCCTTTCCTATAAGACAAAAATAGTATGCGCACTCGCACAAGAGGAAAAGATTGCTTCGCAATTGTGCTCGGCGCAGCAAACCGTCCAAGTCCCTCATGAATGAGGGATTAAGGGAGTTGATGCGGACTTGTCCGCTTTGTTCCTTTATAGGAAATTCCGACTTTTTGAGGCACAAAAAAGAAACGTATGTTCATCGAACATACGTTAGATAGAAATGAGTTTCAGGGACACAAAACAGACGGTC
>CATLBW010000118.1 GCA_949879775.1 uncultured Lachnospiraceae bacterium | reverse complement strand
TTCACTCCGTTCACAGTAACATTCGCAAATCCATGTAAAATTCGCTTCGCGAATGGGATTTGCTCACACCTGAATCATTTTCTTACGGACTTTGCAGTAAATGCAAAGTCCTGTGTGAACAGTAACCTTAAATTACAATCGTTTTTTTCATTTGATAAAAGCTATTGTGCATAAAATAGTTTTGTGTTAGAATGTTAAAAGTATAAAGTTTTGCAGATATTTATCGACAGGAAATGCGAAATTCTGCTGGGGAGAATGGATGAAGGGGAAGCATATAATTTTGCAGGCATGCTTGATATTTTTGGTATTTGTTTTACTCTTGGGTATCATGTTATGTTTTGTGGATTGGAAGCATGAGGCCTTTAACGGCTTTTTTTTGAATGTTTTTAAGAAAGAGAATTATTTCTCGGGAGACACTTGGTTTTCAGTGATTGCAACTTGCGTAGCGGCTTGCCCAGGGACATTTTGCGGTGTGCTGGCGCTTATCCAGACACAGCGCCTGTACAAACTGGAGCATAAGCCCCTGCGGGGTGTCATGGAAGCTAAGATCGAATTTGCCAAGCCGCGATCGGATGGATTTAAGGATAAAAAGCCCGATTATGGGTTGGCAAGGTATATAAGGCAGATCAAAGCCCGGCCTTTGGGTGAATACCTGAATTTGAAAATTGATATCGAGACGAGCAATGGAATTGAAGTGCAGAATATTATAATAAAAGAGGTACGGATGCGGCTTGCAGGGCAGGAGTATAAGTTTAAATTGTGCCCCAGCGGGGATGATAACTATAAAATCCGTGGTTTTGCACAGAAGTTTTGCGATGGTAATTATAGATGTTCCCTTTGGTGCGCTATGCATCCATACAGAATAAAAGGGAGGCTGGAAGAAAAGTTCTGGCAGGAAATCCCCAAGTTCGCTTACTTTCAGGAATACAATGATGTGGATTATGCACGGCTTAGGGTTGACGTAGTGGCAAATATATCGTATGATTTTGCGTCCTATAAAAAAGAGAAATTAACCATCCGCACGTATTGGGACGCGGCTGATAATACGATTGGTGAAGGGACTTGGGTGGAGTGCGGGACCCAGACAGGATACTGCAGTTCTTAGATTCCTGTTCAATTGGAGCAAAATGAGAGGTAGGAGCATGCATAAAGAGCTAATATACAAAAAGAACCGGTTGTTGAAGAAAATCCCTAAGGAGAGCTATCGGAGTTTGGTAAGATATATGGAAGCTGTCTTTTTAGCG
This sequence comes from uncultured Lachnospiraceae bacterium, assembly GCA_949879775.1. GTDB lineage: Bacteria > Bacillota > Clostridia > Lachnospirales > Lachnospiraceae > Petralouisia. The sequence goes on along the minus strand of CATLBW010000118.1, from coordinate 8,125 downwards.
GACTATGACTTGAAAGTTTTTATGGCGCGCAAATTTTCAAATCTTTTCTTTGCCATGCTTCCATTGGTGGAGGAAGAAGAGGGCGGAAGGGTCCATGAAGAATATAAATTGAGATTTTCTGGGAAAAGGCAGCCGGTTATGATATCCAATATTGCCCTGCCTGCATGGAAAGAAAAAATCCAAAAAGGAGAGTGTAAAAAAATCCTCCTGGCGGACGATATTATCATACATGGGAGATCCTTGGACGAGGTATACCGTCAGATAAAGGGATGGTTTGAGGAAAAAAATATCAAAGATTATAAGATTGACGTATTTGCTTACGCAGAGAGTGAAACAGGGCTTTTGGAAGGCGTGGAATCCCTGGAGCACAGGGTAGTCCAAAAGGTGTGTACCGAAGGGGAGTGGAGGGTGATTTCCGACAGAATCGTGGCGAGCTTGTATTTGCTGGGCCAGCCCTATACTTCGTATGTGCCGAATATGCGGATAAAAGGCGATTCTGGATTTGGGAAATATATACAGGGCTTGTTGTCGGATGGGGCTGGTGGGTTCTTAAAACAAGAGAACGCAGATATGCAGATGTACAACGCCAACACCTATGTATATGTCAGCCCACAGGAACATGAACTGGCATTGAGCTTTAGCGTGCGTATTTATGAGTATGTCGATTTGAACGAGTATGTATTTGTCCCAATGGTTATGCTTGCGCCTGTGGGTTTGCAGGTTCTTGAAAAGTATCTAGAGGAGTTAAAGGTACTGGTAAGGGATGGGGCGTACCAGGGAAATGCATTGGATGAGGCGGAGTACCAGGGAAATACACCGGATGAGGCTGAGTCAGGGTTCAGTTACCGGCTGGCGGTATATCTGGTAAGCGCCCTGCGCGGCTGGAAATTCATCAGGGAGAGCCTTCAATTTCAAGGGCAGATACCTTCCTTTGACAAGCGGGAAGAAGAGGTAAACTTTGCCTTTGTTATATTGAAAGAAGAGATGGAGAGCCTGCCGATGGAAGGGATGGACGGCTTATGGTCTAAGCTTTGTGGTACGTATGAACCGGCAGCACGGACGAACGACGTCTTTTCGGGAGAAAAGGATATTGTCGAGTTAGATGATAAGTTTACGGCTACCTGGGATAATATAGGGAAATTGGGCAAGCTGGATAGTTTTTTCGGGAACTTCCTATATGTGAATGGGCAGATGGATGAACAGTGCTGCAGGGAGGCGGAAACAGGAGTCAGCCAACGGCTCTTGGGGTATCCTGTGGCGAAGGTTGCTGAGAGGATGAAAGAATGGAATGCTGCGGGATGGGTCAGGGCGGTCTTGAATGCCATTGATTATGGGAAAGGCTCTATTGTCTCTAAAGTCTTGGAAGGGCATTGCTTTTCCGTGATCCATGCGGGAGAATTGAATAATAAGTATTATTTGAATGGATATTTCCCATTCTTGTATGGGCTAAATTATATTGAGTCGCAGGCAAGGAGGGAAGGATGGGCGCCCAGGGAATGCAAAGAGCGCAGGAAAGAGTTTTTAGACGCATATAAGAAATACTGGAAAGGAATCGGCAGGGATTGTTTTGACAGTGATATTGATGAGATGGAGAGTATGCCGGTATCAAAGAAGTTTAATGAAGTCCTGGAAAATATGGCATGGAATTACCTTGATGATGGAGCTAGTATAGAGTGCATTAAAATTGCAAAAGAAATTGTAGGGGCAAAGGATAAAGCAGGGGCAGATGGATTATCAACAAATTTGTGAAAGTGTGTCAGCGTTATATTGTAAGAATCAAGAGGGCAGGAAGCCCATATGCCAGAGCAGAATGTGTGAAAGCGGGTGTTGCGCTTGTATGGATTGGGAGCAGTTGTCATTGCTCCTGGTAGAGATGGATCAGGAAATGGGAATGGGGCGGTGTACAGCGAGTTTAGAGGAATTATTTTGTGACGAACACGTTGTCCCTGAAAGGAATCTGATATCTTGTGGAAAAGTCCAGGCGCAATTTCCCGATAACTGCCGGATATCTCAGATCATACGTGAGTTTCATGGTACGGGCAATGAGTTAAAAAACATCATCAGGATGATCCCGATAGTTCAGTGCATTAATATGGTAAATAATATTAACCGACGGGATTCTTTGTGCTATATGTGTTTATACGGCATAAATGCGCAGGATTATCTGCAGAAATTCCTTACAGATGAGATTGCCTGCTGCATTAGGTTGTATTTGCAAGGAGAAAAGGAAAAACTGGAAGAAGAAGGAGAGAACATAGCCAAGGATATCCGGCGGATACAAGAGTTATACCAAAAGAAAGATTTCAGGTTATTCCGTAAAAAATTATCCAGTGTGTTCAAGCATTATGGGGAAGCTTTTGCTTCCGGCGATGCGGAATTAGGGATGGTAGGGGAGACCTTGCTTCATTATTATGATAAATTAGAGGATGAGCGCAAAAAAGCCCCAGTGCAAAAGAATGCTTATGATTATATTTTCCGTAGTTCTTCCGATGCGGAAATTTTCCGTCTAAGCCGATTTTTTGCTAAGATTGCTAATATCATCGGCCTCGACTTAAGACGGGGTTACCGGAAATTTTTTCGCTGTTCGCAACACAGGCAGATCAGCCACAGGCTATATGATGGTTTGGAAAAATTGATGGAACAGAAAGGAGGTTCGCGGGAGGTTTTGCAAGATATAGCATTGTTGTTTGAAAACCGTGAAAAGCTGGAAGAAGATGAAGCGATTGACTGTTTATTAGAGAAATATCAGTAACAGTTGCCTGCCGTCCCTTGACAAAAGGGAAGGGCAGGCTTTATAATTTTAGACAGTCGCACGAAAGGAGAATCATAATGTATAGCAAAGTCGAGACGAATTTAAACTTTGTGGAAAGGCAGAAGCAGACAGAGCAGTTCTGGAAGGAAAATAATATTTTTGGCAAGAGCATGGAGAACCGCCGGGAAGGAGAGACTTACACGTTCTACGACGGGCCGCCTACGGCTAACGGCAAACCGCATATCGGGCATGTGCTGACGCGCGTGATTAAGGACATGATACCGAGATACCAGACCATGAAGGGCAAGATGGTCCCGCGTAAGGCGGGCTGGGACACGCACGGGCTTCCGGTAGAGCTGGAAGTGGAGAGGCTTTTGGGCCTGGATGGCAAGGAGCAGATTGAGGAGTACGGTTTAGAGCCATTTATTGATAAATGCAAAGAGAGCGTTTGGAAATATAAGGGCATGTGGGAGGATTTCTCCGGCACGGTCGGTTTCTGGGCGGACATGGAGAATCCCTATGTCACTTACCATAATGATTTCATTGAGTCGGAGTGGTGGGCGCTGAAAGAAATCTGGGACAAGAAGTTACTGTACAAAGGCTTCAAGATTGTGCCGTATTGCCCGCGCTGCGGCACGCCGCTTTCCGCGCAGGAGGTTGCGCAGGGATATAAGACAGTCAAAGAGCGTTCCGCGATTGTCCGTTTCAAGGCTGTGGGCGAAGACGCTTACTTCCTTGCCTGGACGACGACGCCCTGGACGCTGCCTTCGAACCTTGCGCTCTGTATGCATCCCGAGGAGACTTACTGCAAAGTAAAGGCCGTTGACGGCTATACTTATTATCTGGCGGAGGCGCTTTTGGATCAAGTGCTTTCCTCACTGCTTGACAAGGAGCAGCAGGCGGCCGGAGAGAAAGCGTATGAGGTCTTAGAGGTTTATAAAGGCAAAGACCTGGAATACAGGGAATATGAGCCGCTGTTTGCCTGCGCTGGCGAGGCTGTGGCAAAGCAGCACAAGAAAGCGCACTTTGTCACCTGCAACACTTATGTTACGATGACGGATGGTACGGGGATTGTCCACATTGCGCCGGCGTTCGGTGAGGACGACTCTAAAGTGGGCCGGGATTATGATTTGCCTTTCGTGCAGTTTGTAAACGGCAAGGGTGAATTGACCGAGGGCACGCCTTATGCAGGCGTATTCTGCAAAAAGGCGGACCTGATGATTTTACAGGATTTGGAAGATGGGAAATTATTGTTTGACGCGCCAAAGTTCGAGCATGAATACCCTCACTGCTGGCGCTGCGACACGCCGCTTATCTATTATGCGAGGGAATCCTGGTTCATCAAGATGACGGAGGTTAAGGAAGACTTAATCCGCAATAACAATACGATTAACTGGATTCCTGAGAGCATTGGCAAGGGGCGTTTCGGCGACTGGCTGGAGAACGTGCAGGACTGGGGCATTTCCCGTAACCGTTATTGGGGGACGCCGTTAAATATTTGGGAGTGCGAATGCGGGCATATGCATTCCATCGGCAGCATTGCGGAGCTAAAAGAGATGTCGGATAACTGCCCGCAGGAAATTGAGCTGCACCGCCCTTATATTGACGCCGTGACGATTAAATGCCCGCAGTGTGGAAAAGAGATGCATCGCGTACCGGAGGTGATTGACTGCTGGTTTGATTCCGGTGCCATGCCTTTTGCGCAGCATCATTATCCATTTGAGAATAAAGAGCTTTTTGAGCAGCAGTTCCCGGCGCAGTTTATTTCGGAGGCTGTGGACCAGACCCGCGGCTGGTTCTATTCCCTGCTGGCGGAATCCACGCTGCTGTTTAACAAGGCGCCCTACGAGAATGTTATCGTGTTAGGGCATGTACAGGATGAGAATGGGCAGAAGATGAGCAAGTCCAAAGGGAATGCCGTAGACCCCTTTGACGCATTGGAGACTTATGGCGCAGACGCCATCCGCTGGTATTTCTACATCAATTCCGCGCCTTGGCTGCCCAACCGTTTCCATGGCAAGGCAGTGCAGGAGGGGCAGCGCAAGTTCATGGGGACGTTGTGGAATACCTACGCATTTTTTATCCTCTATGCGAATATTGACGAATTTGACGCAACAAAATATAAATTAGAATATAATAAATTATCTGTGATGGATAAATGGCTCCTCTCTAAGCTGAATACGTTGGTGACGGAGGTTGACAACAATCTGGGCAATTATCGGATTCCTGAGGCGGCAAGGGCTTTGCAGGAGTTTGTGGAGGACATGAGCAACTGGTATGTAAGGAGGAGCAGGGAGCGTTTCTGGGCGAAAGGCATGGAGCAGGATAAGGTTAACGCTTACATGACTTTGTATACCGCGCTGGTGACTGTCAGCAAATTGGCTGCGCCCATGATCCCATTTATGACGGAAGACATTTACCGCAATCTGGTTTGCAGTATTGACAAATCCGCGCCGGAGAGCGTGCACCTGTGTGATTTCCCGGTGGCTGACGCGTCTATGGTGGATAAAGAGCTGGAGAAGAACATGGATGCGGCCTTGAAGGTTGTGGTGATGGGGCGTGCCTGCCGCAACAGCGCAAATATCAAGAACCGCCAGCCGATTGGCAAGATGTTTGTCAAAGCCCCCTATTGCCTGCCGGAGTTTTTCCAGGAAATCATTGCCGACGAGCTGAATGTGAAGAAAGTGGAATTTACAGACGATGTAAGCGGCTTTACGGATTATACCTTTAAGCCCCAATTGCGCACAGTAGGCCCCAAATACGGCAAATTCTTAAAGCGGATCCAGCAGGCGCTTTCAGGGCTTGACGGCAATAAGGCATACGCAGAGCTGAAAGCGAAGGGCAGCCTTACCCTTGACAGCGTAAATGAAGAAGTTGTATTATGTGAAGAGGATCTTTTGATTACCATGACGCAGCAGGAAGGCTATGTGACAGAAGGCGATAATGAGGTGACAGTGGTGCTTGATACGAACCTTTCGCCGGAGCTGTTAGAGGAAGGGTTTGTGCGCGAGCTGATTAGTAAGATCCAGACTATGCGCAAGGAGGCAGGGTTTGAGGTGATGGATAAAATCACTGTTTCTTACCGTGCAGGAGAGAAGATTGAGGCAGTTTTCCAGAAATATGGCGCACAGATACAGTCAGAAGTGCTTGCCACGCAGATTGATGGCACTCAGATAAAGGGATATGACAAGGAATGGAATATCAACGGGGAGAAAGTCGTGCTCGGAGTGGAAAAGATATAACATACATGCACCAGAGAAAAAGGAGATGGCTATGAAAAGGATAATTGACAAGCAGAAATTTATTCAGGAGATCAAGAACAATGTAAAGAACCTTTACCGCAAGACATTGGAGGAGGCTTCCCAGCAGGAGGTATACCAGGCGGTTTCCAATGCAGTCAAGAATGTGATTATTGACCAGTGGCTTGCCACGCAGAAGACGTTTGATAAGGAAGATCCTAAGATTTTGTATTATATGTCCATGGAGTTTTTGATGGGAAGGGCATTGGGCAACAACCTGATTAACATGACTGCCTATACGGAGGTCAAGGAAGCGCTGGAAGAGATTGGCTTTGATTTGAATGTGATTGAAGACCAGGAGCCGGACCCGGCTTTGGGAAATGGCGGTCTTGGCAGGCTGGCAGCATGTTTTATGGAATCCCTCTCCACGCTGGGCTACCCGGCGTACGGCTGTGGAATCCGTTACCGTTATGGCTTGTTCCGGCAGAAGATTGAGAATGGCTTCCAGGTGGAAGTGCCGGACAACTGGCTGAAAGACGGCTATCCTTTTGAGCTGCGCCGCCCGGAGCATACATTCCAGGTTAAATTTGGCGGCTATGTGCGCTCTGAGATGGCAGGCAACGGGAGGACGCGGTTTATCCATGAGGGATACCAGTCTGTGCGTGCAGTGCCTTACGATATGCCGGTCCTTGGATATAATAATAATATGGTCAACGTGCTTATTGCCTGGGACGCAGAGCCGGAAGAATATTTTGAGCTGGATGCGTTTGACAAGGGGGATTATAAGAAAGCGGTGGAGCAGGAGAACCTTGCGCGCAACCTCGTGGAAGTATTATACCCCAACGACAACCATATCCAGGGCAAGGAATTGCGCTTAAAACAGCAGTATTTCTTTGTTTCAGCCAGCGTGCAGCGTGCAGTTGCGCGTTATAAGAAGCACCATACGGATTTGCATAAGCTGCCGGAGAAGGTGGCAATCCAGCTAAATGACACGCACCCGACTGTAGCGGTGGCGGAGCTGATGCGCATCCTTTTGGACGAAGAAGGCATGGAGTGGGACGAGGCATGGGAGATTACCACGCACACCTGCGCTTACACGAACCATACAATTATGTCCGAGGCGTTGGAGAAATGGCCGATTGAGATTTTCTCCAGGCTGCTCCCGAGAATTTACCAGATCGTGGAGGAAATCAACCGCCGCTTTATCTTAGACATTGAGAAGAAGTTCCCGGGTGACCGCAGGAAAGTGGAGAAGATGGCGATTATTTATGACGGTCAGGTGAAGATGGCGCATCTTGCGATTGCCGCAGGTTGTTCCGTCAACGGTGTGGCAAGGCTGCATACGGAGATTTTAAAGAACCAGGAGCTGCATGATTTCTACCTGATGTTCCCGGAAAAATTCAACAACAAGACCAACGGCATTACACAAAGAAGGTTCCTCTACCATGGGAACCCGCTGCTTGCCGAGTGGGTCAACAAATATATTGGCAACGATTGGGTAACGAACCTGCCGCACTTGAACAAACTGGCTGTGTATGTGGATGATGAAAAGGCGCAGCAGGAGTTTATGAACATTAAATACCAGAACAAGCTGCGCCTTGCAGACTATATTAAGAAGCATAACGGCATTACCGTGGACCCGCGTTCCATTTTTGATGTGCAGGTAAAGCGTCTCCATGAGTATAAGCGCCAGCTTTTGAATATCCTGCATGTAATGTATCTCTATAATCAGATCAAAGATCATCCGGAGATGCCTTTCTATCCCAGAACCTTTATCTTCGGAGCCAAGGCGGCGGCAGGCTATCACCGGGCGAAGCTGACCATTAAATTGATCAATTCGGTGGCGGATGTGGTGAATAACGATGCCTCCATCAACGGAAAACTGAAGGTGGTATTTATTGAGGATTACCGTGTATCCAATGCCGAGTGGATTTTTGCGGCTGCAGATGTGTCTGAGCAGATTTCTACAGCCAGCAAGGAGGCCTCCGGTACGGGTAACATGAAATTTATGCTGAACGGAGCGCTTACCATCGGAACGATGGACGGAGCCAACGTAGAGATGGTGGAAGAGATGGGTGAGGAGAATGCAGTCATCTTCGGTCTGTCCTCCGATGAGGTTATCAATTATGAGCAG
>CATLBW010000117.1 GCA_949879775.1 uncultured Lachnospiraceae bacterium | reverse complement strand
TTCGCAGTCCTGATAGCGTTCCCCAGGGTCTTCTTGCATACATTTGCAGATAATCCGTGCCAATTTACGGGGATAAGAAGGCCTAAAACGGCAGCCAAATTGTTTGCCGTCCCTTATTGGTCCCTCCCCCGCCTGCCGTGGCCCTTTGCCCGTCAAAAGCTGGTACATTGTCACGCCCAAAGCGTAAATATCCGTCCGCGCATCGATGTCTTTACTCATGTCAAACTGCTCCGGCGCCGCATAGCCCCTGGTTCCCAGCCGCAGGACGGACCCTTGGCTTTCTTGCCCGCTCCCCATCACAGCGCCAAAATCAATAAGCCTGAGGTTTCCCTCAGCCTGCACCATAATGTTATCCGGCTTCATGTCACAGTAAACCAATGGCGGCGTATAATGGTGCAGGTATGAGAGCATCAGGCATAAATCCTTTGCCATGCGCACCACTTCCTCTGCCGGCAAAGCGCCAAGCCTGACAAGGCGCTTCCTTGCAGTTTCCCCTTCCAGATATTCCATAATAATATAATCTGCCTGCTCCGTCTCCACAATATCGAATATTTCTGGAAAATACGGATATCTGAGCTTTCGTATAATCTGGGCTTCCCTGCGCGCAAACGCATAAACCCTGCTGTCCCCAGACTGATTGATTTCTTTTACCGCACGCTTTCTGCCACTTTCCACGTCATAAGCCAAATAAACCTGCGCAGTCCCGCCCCTGCCAAGATGCTTCTCGATCTGGTAACGCTGTGCCAGCATTTCTCCCGCCTTTATGCCCATTGAGCCTGTTCGTTCTCTGTTTTGCGGTCCCGAAGCATCAATTCCTGTACAGCCTCCTTTACAGGCTTATCGTGGAACAATACCAGGTTCACTTGTTCTATAATCGGCATCGCCACCTGATATTTTTCCGATAACCCTATAGCGGCTTTGGCCGAATAAATACCTTCCACCACCATCTTTACTTCTGCGGTAGCTTCCTCCATCGTCTTTCCCTGTCCGATTAACATACCGGCTTTGCGGTTCCGGCTATGCCTGCTGGCACAGGTAACAATCAAATCCCCTATTCCTGTAAGGCCGCTGATTGTCTCATACTTCGCGCCCATCGCCAAGGCAAGCCGTCCAATCTCCGTAATGCCCCTGGTAATTAACGCCGCTTTTGTGTTGTCCCCATACCCTAAACCGTCAGCCATGCCTGCCGCCAAGGCAATCACATTCTTCAATGCCCCTCCAAGCTCAATGCCCAGCATGTCAGGACTCGTATATACGCGAAATACATCATTCATAAACGTATTCTGCACAAACTCCGCCGCCTCTTTCGTATCGGCGCCCGCCACGCAAGTTGTAGGCAGCCTCCTGCCCACCTCCTCCGCATGGCTGGGGCCTGACAACACGGCGACCCTCGCCTGTGGGACCTCTTCTTTCACAATATCACTCAGGACCATTAACGTCTTCTCTTCAATACCTTTGGCCACATTGACAATCAACTGCCCTTCCTTCACAAAAGGCTGCATGTCCTTTGCCGTGCCCCTGGTAAATACGGACGGCACTGCAAGCACCAGCATTTCCCTGCCCTCTACGGCTTCTTCAAGATTTGTCGTAAGACAAATCTCCTCTGAAAGCTTTACTCCCGGAAGTTTTGCCACATGCTCCCGCTTTTCTTTGAGCATCGCGATTTCCTCTTCCATAATCGACCAGATTGTCACCTCATGCCCATTCTGGGCAAGCACAGACGCCAGCGCCGTTCCCCAGCTTCCCGCTCCAATTACACTTACCTTAACCATATTTATGTCCTCATTCCTTTTCCAAATTTCCCGATTTATTAAAAGAAAACTTATTCTCCGTCCCGGATAGCAAACGCTTAATATTGGCTTTGTGGCGCCAGATTCCCATCAGGGCAAACAGCGCGCCTACCACATACATCTCCGCCATAAGCTCAGGCGCTACCCGCAAATAACCCAACTGCCCGAACGCCACAAGCTGTATAAAAAAGCAGAACATCACCAGAATAGAACCCAATGACACATATCGGGTCACCGCGACTGCCACAATAAATAAAAGCAAGCACAAAATTGCCATCGGCGGATAAAATGCCAGGATAAACCCCGCCGTACAAGCGATTCCCTTGCCGCCTTTAAATTTCAGGTACGCCGGAAAATTATGGCCCAGAACCGTGCCAAACCCCGCATACATTTCTAAAAGCAAAACCCCCTCTGGGTATCTTTTGTGAAAAATCAGCCACGCGATAAGCATTGACAATATCGCCTTGCCCAAATCCCCGATAAAGGTAACAAGCCCGGCTTTCAGGCCGAGCGTGCGCAAGGTATTGGTTGCCCCCGCGTTTCCGCTGCCATGCTGGCGGATATCCACATGATGCAGCTTCCCATATATATATCCAGTCTGGAACATCCCCAGGCAGTAACCGATTACAATACAGATTCCGCGTGCCAGTCCCATACTCATGCTCATTCCCCTTTCCTTTCCCGAACAAAAAACTTTAATGACGTCCCCTGGAAACCAAACGCCTCCCTGATACGGTTCTCCAAATACCGAATATAAGAAAAATGCATCAGCTTCTTATCATTGGCAAAAATTACAAACGTCGGCGGCTTGACCGCTACCTGCGTGATATAATAGAGTTTTAACCGCTTCCCTTTATCGGAAGGCGGCTGCTGCATCGCCACTGCCTCCGACATAATCTCATTGAGCACGCCGGTGGCGACACGCATAGAATTGTTCTCCAATACGACGTCAACCATATCGAAAAGTTTCTTCGTCCTCTGCCCGGTCTTCGCTGAAATAAACAGGATCTCGGCATATGGCATAAAGCTCAAAATCTCGCGTATACGCTCCGTGTGCTTATAAATGGTCTTATCATTTTTCTCAATCGCGTCCCACTTATTGACAGCTATAATAATGCCCTTTCCGCGCTCATGGGCTATCCCGGCAATCTTGGCGTCCTGTTCCGTCACGCCCTCCGTAGCGTCAATCATGACGATCACTACGTCCGCGCGCTCCACAGCCGTCACCGCCCGGATAATGCTGAACCGCTCCAATTCCTCCTTAATCTTGCTCTTGCGGCGCAGCCCCGCAGTATCAATAAAAACGTATTCCCTGCCCTGATAGGAAATTTCTGTATCAATCGCGTCCCTGGTTGTACCTGCAATCTCCGAGACAATCACACGTTCTTCCCCAACCAGGTGATTAATCAGCGACGATTTGCCCACGTTCGGCTTACCTACTATGGCAATCTTCGGCCTTTCATCCTCCTCTTTTTCCTCTTCGCGCTGTGGGAAATGTTTGATTACTTCATCAAGCATGTCGCCGATTCCCAGCCTGGAAGCAGCAGAAATTGGTATGGGATCGCCAATACCCAGATTATAAAACTCATACACATCCGACATATATTTCTCGAAACTGTCGACTTTATTTACTACCAGCGCTACCGGCTTGTGCGAACGGCGCAGCATATCGGCAACCTTGGAATCCGCGTCCACAAGCCCCTGCCTTACATCTGTAAGGAATAGTATGACGTCCGCAGTGTCAATCGCAATCTGCGCCTGCTCCCTCATCTGGGAAAGGATGATATCGCTGCTGTCCGGCTCAATCCCTCCCGTATCGATCAAGGTAAATGATACATCCAGCCAATTTACATCTGCATAAATCCTATCTCTTGTCACACCGGGCGTGTCCTGTACAATAGATATGCGCTCTCCCGCCAGCACATTAAACAACGTGGACTTCCCCACATTTGGACGCCCTACAACTGCAACTACCGGTTTACTCATTCTAATCTCCTTATTCTGCAACTTCATCACTTAACAGACAGGATACGAAATCCTGCCCGCTTGATTTTACAATATCTATCTTTACTTGTAAAGCGTTTTCCACCTGCGCAAGCGTCACATCGTCGAGAAACACTTCCTCTCCGCTGCGCAAAAGGTTACAGGGCAAAAGCAGCCTGTCACCCAAGCTCTTCCCCTTCAACTGCCCTATCAGATCCTGTCCGGTCAGAAGGCCGGAAACAGTAATCTGCTCTCCAAAAAAATGGTTGGCAATTGGCGCCACCTGTACCTTAATCTGCGGGAATGCCTCCATGAACCTGCTTGTCAATTCACATATTGTCGGCGCCGCTAAAAGGCCTGTGGCAACCGTAACGCGGCTTACGATAGACGCCGCCTGCGCCGTGCCATCCCTAAACGCTTCCTTTTTGGCTTCTTCTAACGCCTCTGTAAACTCCGTACGCAAAAGGCGCAGCATCCCTACGCCATTTTCCAGTTGGACATAACCATCATAACTGTCTTCTTCCGGCAATTCCCGCTCCGCCAATAAATACCATTCATCACTGGCATGGATAAAATGGATGCCGCATTTTTGCATACAAACCGCCTGGAAATGATGGACCATCTCCAGGACCTTCCTGGCGTCTTCTTTTGTAAAAGGCTCCAAGGGAAACAGCCCTTCCCGAAAACGGCTCAACCCTACCGGAACCACAGACACGCTCTCCATCACCGGCATATACCGCATCAGGTCCGTAATGCTGCGTTCAAGCTCCTCGCCATCGTTTATCCCCTTACAGAGCACAATCTGCCCATTCATAGGAATCCCAGCCTCATAGAGCCTGTCCATCTTAGACAACGCTTCCCCCGCAAAACGATTGTTCAGCATCTTACATCTAAGTTCCGGGTTCGTCGTCTGCACAGATATGTTAATGGGCGCAAGTTTATATGCGATAATCCGTTCCAAATCATGCTCTTTCATATTCGTGAGCGTCACATAATTGCCCTGCAGGAAAGAAAGCCTGGAATCATCATCCTTAAAATACAACGTATCCCGCATCCCCGGCGGCATCTGGTCGATAAAACAGAAAATGCACTTGTTCTGGCAAGACTTGTATTCATCCATCAAGCCATTCTCAAAAACAATGCCCAGGTCCTCCTCGTACTCCTTCTCGATATCCAGCTCCCATTCTTCCCCATCTGCTTTGCGGATGGAAACCGTCAAATACTCTTCATTCGTGAAATAATGATAATCAAAGACATCCCCAATCTCACAGCCGTTCACAGACAGCAGCACGTCGCCATGCTCCACACCCAACTCTTCTGCTATGCTGCCTGGCACAATACGGCTTATCACATGTTCCTTTTTCACGTCTTATTACTCTTCACTTTCCTCGTCTACAACTCCTGCTACGGCTCCTGCCACAGAAGCCACTACTGCAATGATCACTGCAACCAAAACCACTCCGCCAATAATAAATACTAACATACGCTTCCTCGCATTCCTCATTTTTGCCTTTATCATAGCATATTCTGGAAAATATGTAAACAACCACTTGTAAGCATTGCGAACAAGTGGTTGCCTTTTGTATCCTATCCAAACATTAGACCTATTTCTGGCACGCGGTCCTGCGCTCCTGAATATAATTCTCAAGCACCTTCACCGTGCCGGAAACCCCAAGCGGGCTGCTGTTAATACAAATATCGTAAAACCTTGAATCACCCCACTTATGTTCCGAATGTCTGTTATGGTAACGTTTCCTTTTAAAATCATGCCTTTCCATCTTCTTAAAGGCATCTTCCCTACTAAGATCGTATTTCTCCATGACGCGCTTTACTTTGCATTCCCTATCTCCATTGACAAAGATAGAAATCATTCCCTTCACATCCTGCAAGACAGTCTCGGAACAACGTCCCACAATAACAAAGGATTCTCCGCTCTCCGCCTTTTCCCGGATAAAATCAAACTGGGTCTCAGCCAAAATTTCTTCCATAGAATTTGAGTATTTGCCCACTCTCCTTGACAGGATGCGGTTACGCGGCTTCTCGTCATATTTCTCAAGCACTTCAATATTGACGTCCATCTGCCCTGCAATCTCATCGAGCATGCTTCTGTCATAAAACTTGACGCCCAAATCCTTTGCAATCTTTTCTGCAATCTCATGCCCTGCACTGCCAAATTCACGACTTAACGTAATAATCAATTGTTCGCTCACAATATTCCTCCTCTCCCAGATATTGATACCAAGCTTCCTATTAAACTAAGCGCATCCCAAAGCCAGGCTGCTGTGCCCACCATGCGGTATCGCGCCGCCAAGCCTGCTTAACAGTACCTTGCAAAAATAAACAGCATGGATACCGTTATTACAATCAATGTCGCCGGGACTGCCGCTTTACAGTATTTTCCCCAGCCTATGACATAACCATTCTTTGCCGCAACGGAAGTTCCCACAACATTAGCCGAAGCGCCAATAGGGGTCGCGCTTCCTCCAATATCCGTACCCATGGAAAGCGCCCAGGTAAGCACGGAAAGATCCACGCCCTGCGCAGCGGAAAGGCTTTTGATAACCGGGACCATTGTAGCTGCAAACGGTATGTTATCGACAAGCGCGCTTGCCACAGCAGATATCCACAAGATAATTGCCACCATTATGTACAAGTTATCGCCGCTCACTTTACCGATAAACCCTGCTATCATTTCCAATATATTGGTCTGTTCCAACCCGCCTACTACCATAAAAAGCCCAATAAAGAACAGAAGCGTCTTATAATCCACTTTCTTCAAAAGTTCCACTGCATATTTCCAGGAAGTCAGCAATGTTACGATTGCGATAGACGTCCCGATAAACGCTACGGTAAGCCCGGTATATTCATGCGTTACCAAAAGGATCACTGCACAAGCGAAAATTACGCTGCTGATTGCAAACTCACGCTTATCCAATATAGCCTCCCTTGGCGTCGGCATCTTCGAAATATCAACCCTCTCGCCGTCCTTAGTCTTTAAATCTTTGTGGAACACCAGCAGGAAATAGAATACGACAAGAATTAAGCTGATACCTGCCATAACGCCAGTATTCGTTATAAAATCACCGAATGAATATCCCAACGAGGTCCCAATGATAATATTGGGCGGGTCCCCGCACATGGTTGCCGAGCCGCCTAGGTTTGCACAGAAAATTTCTGAAAGGATCATCGGTATCGGGTTAAACTTCAATAACTTTGCCAGCTCGATGGTGACTGCGACAAGGAACAGTATAACGGTGATACTGTCAATGAACATCGCCAGCCCTGCCGACATAACCATAAATGCGACAAACAAGGGAACCGGCTTGTAATTGACAAGCTTTGCCAGGAGCATACACAGCCAGCGGAAGAATCCTGCCTTTGCCATGCCTTCCACCATAATCATCATACCGGCAATAAAAATAATGGTTGCCCAGTTAATTCCCGCCGTGCTCTCTCCTTCACTTCCCGAAGCATACCAAAATCCCAGCGTAAATATACTGTGTAGGTTCAAGGTCTCGAGAATCGCATGGGTATCTCTCATAATAATGCCAAACACCCCTGCAATCGTTAAAAAACCACATCCTAATGTAACATAATGCCTCTCAATCTTATCCAAAACAATCAAAACAAACATAACAATAAAAATTGTTACTGCTAAAATCTGTGCCGCTATCAAGCGAATCATCTCCTAACATAATTTTTCATTTAACAGCCAAGCTATTGCCTGCCCAAAAAGCAGCGAATGCTTGCTGTTCCTACTCTATGGTATCTGCCTATGCAGTAATTTGAATCATATACGGCCAAAGCCGTCTTATATAACTTCAAGCGGTATATATTTATCCATTATACAGGCTGTAGCCATTACCGCGACCAGCTACAGCCTATGCGCTTGTGAAGCCTTCCTATTTCAAGGCTCCACAGCCTTATATAATGAGAATTATATTATATTATTTTACTTCCTCTGCCCCCTCTTCATGCCATATTATACATTAGAGCGCTGAGATTTTCCAGTTTTTTTTCAAAAAATTGCATAAAAAAGTGTCTTCGACACTTCAGCCCCCTACCCCCCATTCATGGGGGAATTAGGGGTTTCTTTTTGTGTCGTTTTCCTGCATAATAGTCTCATGAGCATACTTCAAGATATTTTTAGAGACCATTATGAAGAAATGATTTATATTCTACATCCCCGTGACTCTGTCATCGAAAACGTGGATAAAATGATCAACTGCGGCGATCCCGCCTTTGGCGGCGCAATGTATGGCTGTCCCCATTGCGGAAAGTTAAAATTCGTCCCCTTCCGCTGCCACAGCCGTTTCTGCCCTACCTGTGGGAACCTCTATGCCATGCAGCGCACAACCTCTATGTCCTTTAAGCTCGTAAATGTCACCCACCGCCATTGTGTCTTTACCATCGACAGGCAACTCCGGGAGTTTTTTCTGAATGACCGTTCCCTGCTTGACTGCCTCTTCCATGCCGTAAACAGTGTTGTTTCACGCATGTTTTTTAAGCAGAGTAAGTCCATGAACTTTACTCCCGGTTTCATCATGGTCCTCCACACCTTTGGCAGGGACTTAAAGTGGAACCCCCACATCCACTGCCTCATTTCCGAGGGTGGTTACAGCGATAATGGTTTCTGGCGCAATGTCAACCACTTCAACTATGCATACCTCCGCAAAGCTTTCCGCGCCGCCCTGCTGAATGAAATGGAAGAAAAAATCGGCCCTTCCTTCAAAAAGGTGAAGTCCCGCTGTTACCGGGAACACAAAGACGGTTTCTATGTCTATGCAAAGCCTAATAAATGTGACCCCAGAACCGCCATGAAATACATCGGGCGTTATCTCGGGCGTCCCGTTATCGCCACGTCCCGGATTGACAACTACGATGGTGGCTTTGTCACCTTCCATTACAACCGCCACGAAGATAACGTCTATGTGGAAGAGACCCTTCCTGTTATGGAGTTCATAAACCGCCTTATCCAGCATATCCCCGAAAAGCATTACAAGATGATCCGCTATGGCGGCATTTATGCCCGCCACCGGGAGATTGACAAAAAACTCCATAGAGCCATTTCCCGTGAAAAGTACCATATTTTTAGAAGCTTTAACCAGTGGCGCACTGCCATCCTCTCTGCCTTTGGCTATGACCCGCTGAAATGTGAATGCGGCACTGCCATGCTGTTTTTAGAACTCTATTTCAACCACAAGCGCGTTTCCCTGGAAGAATTGTACGAGGAAGCCATGTCCCGCTCCCGTGGAAGAAGGTCGTCTGCATGACTTCCTTAAATCCCTTTCCTGTGGTATACTCCTTTCAAAGGAGGCTGTGCTTATGAACCCAAACACAGAGAAGCTGCGCAAAAAATATATGGATAACCCACCCGAAGGCATGACATCCGGGGACATTCGCCGCATGGGCGAGGATGACCTTCTCGATATGGATTATTTCTTAAATGAAGATGACCCATTCGATGACGGTTTTGGAGAAGAAGGCTTTTATATCTTCTAAAACCCTTACCGTCTGTTTTGCATGCCTAAAACACATATCTATCTAACGTATGTTCGATGAACATACGTTTTTCTTTGTGCCACATAAGGGCGGAATTTCCTATAAGAGAACAAAGCGGACAAGTCCGCATCAACTCCCTAAATCCCTCATTCATGATTGGCTGGACATCCAGCGGATGTCCGCTTAGCGCGGACCGAAGCGAAGCGTAGACCT
>CATLBW010000116.1 GCA_949879775.1 uncultured Lachnospiraceae bacterium | reverse complement strand
GGGAAAATCGACATCATCCTAACCAAGTCGATACAGCGTTTTGCGAGGAATACGGTTGACCTTCTGGAGACTGTACGGCATCTGAAAAGTATCGGCGTGGAAGTGAGGTTTGAAAAGGAAGGGATAAGCTCCATGAGTGGCGACGGCGAACTGATGTTGACCATCCTTGCGTCCTTTGCCCAGGAGGAGAGCCGATCCATCAGCGATAATGTGAAGTGGGGCACCCGCAAGCGGATGGCGGAGGGAATCCCCAACGGGCGTTTCCGGGTATATGGTTACCGATGGGAGGGGGACGCACTGGCCATTGTGCCGGAGGAAGCGGCGGTGGTCCGCAGGATTTTCCAGAACTTCCTTGACGGGAAGTCAAGGCTGGAAACGGAGAGGGAGTTTGCCGCCGAGGGCATAACCACGAGGGATGGCTGCCGCTGGGTGGATTCCAATCTCAAGGTTGTCCTTACGAACATCACTTATACGGGCAGCCTGCTCTTGCAGAAAGAGTTTATCGCAGACCCCATCACCAAGCACAGGAAGAAGAACCGGGGCGAGCTTCCACAATATTATGTGGAGGACACGCATCCCGCCATCATTGATAAGGCCACTTTTGATTATGTGCAGGCGGAGATGGAACGCCGCAGGGAACTTGGCGCGCTGGCAAACAAGAGCCTCAATACCTGCTGCTTTACCGGGAAGATCAAGTGCCCTCATTGCGGCGTCAGCTATATGCACAACAGGCGCACGGACAGAGGCTTGATGGAGTTTTGGAACTGCGGCAGCAAAAAGAAAAAGAAGGTCGGCGCTGGCTGTCCGGTAGGGGGGACGATCAACCACCAGAACCTTATGAAAGCCTGTGCGGATGTTCTGGGGACGGAGGAGTTTGATGAGGATGTGTTCCTTGACAGGGTTGACCATATAGAGGTGCCGGAGAAATACACGCTCGAATTCTTTTTTAAAGACGGGAACCGCATAATCAGGGACTGTCCGAACACAGGACACCAGGACTGCTGGACGGCGGAATACCGTGCCGCCACATCTGAGAAAAGGCGGAAGTATGGGACGAACCCCAAGGGCGCGACCTGCTTCACAGGCAGGATCAAATGCGCCGAGTGCGGGAACAATTACCGCCAGCAGACGAGGAAGCGAAAGAATGGTGAAAAGTACCATATGTTTTCCTGCGCCACCACAAACACCTGTGGGAACAACAGCATCCATGGGGACGACCTCCAGAGGCTTTCCGCCGAAGCCATGGGGCTTGATGCATTCGATGCATCGGTTTTTTCTGAGAGGATTGACCATGTTGTGATTTCCAAAGGTGGCAGGATTGCATTCCATTTCAAAGATGGCGGGATTCATGAGGCTTCCTACAGCACTAAGCGCAAAGTGCAGCCATGGACGGAAGAACGCCGGGAAAAACAGGCAAAGGCGATCAGGGACAGCTTTACCGGGGAACGGCGGCAGAAGATGAGCGAAAGCATGAGGCGTCTCAGGAAGGAGCGTGGGGGCGGATGGCGAAGAGAGTAACGACAATACCAGCGACGGTAAAAAAATATACGGCTGAGCCGCTGGCCGGGACGAAAAAGCGGCGCGTAGCGGGATATGCCCGTGTCAGCACCGACCATGAGGACCAGGTCACAAGTTACGAGGCGCAGGTGGACTATTATACCAGTTATATCCATGGGCGTGATGATTGGGAATTTGCCGGGATATATACAGATGAAGGCATCAGTGCAACTTCCACCAAAAAACGGGAAGGCTTTAAAACCATGATTGCCGACGCGAAAGCCGGAAAAATAGACCTCATCATCACGAAGTCGGTCAGCCGTTTTGCGAGGAACACAGTAGACAGCCTTACGACAGTCCGGGAGCTGAAGGACAGGGGCATTGAGATATATTTCGAGAAAGAGAACATCTGGACGCTGGACTCAAAGGGGGAGCTGTTGATCACCATCATGTCCTCGCTGGCGCAGGAGGAGAGCCGATCCATTTCGGAAAATGTCACCTGGGGGCAGAGGAAGAGGTTTGCCGATGGAAAAGTCAGTTTTGCTTACAGCCGGGTTCTTGGCCTGGATAAAGGGCCGGACGGCAGGATCGTAGTGAATCCCCAGGAAGCCGAAACAGTGCGGCTGATATTCGGCTTATTCCTCGAAGGGCTTTCTCCCCATTCCATTGCGGCGGAGCTTACCAGGCGCGGCATCAAGACACCGGGCGGGAAAGATGTGTGGAACCAGCAGACTGTGCGCCGGATGCTTTCCAACGAAAAATATAAGGGAGATGCCCTTCTCCAGAAGGAATTCACGGTGGATTTCCTGAATAAGAAGACGAAAAAGAACGAAGGTGAAGTCCCACAGTATTATGTGGAGGGAAACCACGAAGCCATCATCAGTCCTACAGTTTTCGATATGGTGCAGGCAGAGCTTGAGAAACGGAAACGGGGAGGCTTCCGGTACAGCGGGGTCAGCATCTTCTCCAATAAGATTAAATGCGCTGACTGCGGCGGATGGTTTGGCTCCAAGGTCTGGCATTCTACGGATAAGTACCGCAGGGTCATTTACCGATGCAACAGCAAATATAAGGATAAAAAGTGCGGGACTCCCCATGTGACGGAAGAAGAGGTCAAAGCGGCATTCCTATCCGCTTATAATAAGCTGGTTTCTGAAAAGGCGGAGATTGTAGCGAATGCGGAAACTATCCGGGAAACACTTTGCCGGACGGATGCGCTGGAGGAAGAGAAGTGTAGCTTGGAAAATGACATGGCGGTGTTAGCGGGGATAGTACAAAACATTATTGGTGAGAATGCCCGTATAGCCCAGAACCAGGGGGAATACCAGGAACGCTATAATGGGCTGGTGGGGCGGTATGATACGGCTAAAGCACGGTACGATGAAGTTGTCAGAGCCATTACGGAAAAGGAAGCGCAAAATGAGCGGCTGGCAGGCTTCATCAAAATTTTGAAGGCACAGGCTGGCATCATTGCTGAATTTGACGAAAGGCTTTGGAGCAGCATGGTGGATTTCGTGACAGTTGGCAGGAATAAAGAGATGGCGGTGACTTTCCGGGATGGCACAGAGATAATAGCATAGAAACACAGTTTATGATACACCTCGCTTAGGCGGGGTGTTTTTAACTTCTAGGAGCTGTTTATGAACGAATGAGACAGATAATACAACATTGTACTTAGGAATTAATCTGATAGTCTTTTCTATTCATAAAAGTCTATTGAAAACCATATCAAAACCATTGACAAAATATTTGTCAATGTATATAATTAAATCATCGGAGGTGGATTCTGTGAATGAGATTGAAAGATTGCAAGAACATTTACTGCTTGTAAGACGAACGGTCGGGTGGACGGCCGAGGAATTCGGTGAGCGTATAGGTGTGACAAGGCAAACAATCAATAATTTGGAAGCGGGACGAAATAAGCTGAATAAAACACAGTATATTGCTATGAGAAGCGTTTTAGATGCAGAAATGAATCAATACCCAGAAGAAACAGAAATGTTAAAGTTGATTTTAGATGTGTTTATTGACAATCCTGAAACCTATAGTGAGGAAGAGAAAGAGAAAATTCTCAGTAAGGCCAATATGGTTGCTCCTTCTATTCTGGCCGGCTCAACCAGCAGAAAAGATGTATCAAAGGAAATGGTAGCTGTGGCTGGTGGGCTTGGCATTCTTGCAGCAGCAGGTCCCCTGTTTGCTCATGCCGCAATAATTGGTGGAGCAACAAGCGCATGGCTGCTCAAAACAATATTTGATAAGAAAAAATAGGAGAACTTTTGCATGGGAGAATACGTAAAGAAAAAGAAAGAGATGAAATTCCAATCGGTTGAAGCCCTTCAGCAAGTGGTTAATGTTGTGAATGAGGCGGCAGCAGCGGTAAGTGACAAATCCCGCACCATCAGAGAAAGCGCTATTCCGGAAGTCTTGATGGGGGCATTGGGTGCGGGTATTGGCGGGATTGGATCATTTGCAGCATTGTATGGTTTAGGCTCTGTCGTCGGATTGTCTGCTGCGGGTATTACATCTGGATTGGCAGCGGCAGGCAGTCTTGTCGGTGGCGGCATGGTTGCCGGAGTTTTTGTCCTTGCAGCACCAGTAGCTGTCCTTGCAGCAGGTGGAGTCGGACTTGCGTCACATTTGAAAAACAAGCAGCTTCATCAGGAAAAAGAACGTCTATATAAAGAAGCTTTGGCAAAGCATCAGGCTATTATAAAAGCGCTGAAAGACGAAGCAGAGGCAGACAAAGAAAGGCTTGATTATCTCCAGAGCCTGAATATTCTGTTGGCACGGGCTATTGACGACTTAAAAGCCGACCTAGGTGTGGCTTAGAAAGGAGTATGCGGTGCGGTTGGATACAAAAGCAATAAATAAATTTGCTGATATAAAAGGCAACCAAGTGATGGATGCAATGGAGGCTATCGGATGTATTTTTGGCAGAGGTAAAAATACAGGGATTATAATCAGTCTTTCTGTTGCGGTTTTTCCCATCATAGGTTTTGCTATATGGGAAGAGGCGCAGAAGGGTGAACAGAAAGAAAAAGACCGCCTTTACCAAGAGGCAATACTCAGACAGGATGGTGAAATTAAGGCCTTAAAAACACGGGCTGATATTTGTAATGAGCGTCAGACATATTATAAGGAAATGCTGGATGCCTTGCTGAACAGCAGAAGGGAGAATGGTTCGGATGGGCAGGTATAAATATTCCAAAACTGAACGGCAGATAAATAATGTACTTGCATATCATGAAAAGGAACTGGCTGGAATATCATTTCCCAACTTGAAAGAAATGGATGCCTCGATAGCTAAAGCAGAGTCCCAGCTAAAAGCCCTGGGGATTGATATCCCGCAGTGTATAAAGGCAGCAAAGCCAGCTCAGGAAAAGAAGGTCATGCTGATTCCATCTTGGAATCAGCTGGTTGCGAAAGCCCAGACTTCCTGTGGGAACAATAATGCTTTGGAAGATTTATTTACACAAAAGGAGCTTAAGGGCAACCACGAAGCTATACGGCTCTTGAATAAAGAATATAATCAGCTTCACTATTTAGATCGATATGACATAGCGATTTCTGCATTGGCGGGAATTGTAGGTGGTGCCGTTGATATTCTGTTGGTTGGAATACCGCAGAGAGGCTATGGAGGTTTAGAGGCGGGTCCGCTGTCTAACTATATTCGGGATAGATTTGACAAAATTTTTCCTCCAGAGGAGATGGAGAAAATTGCAAACTCCAAAGCCAGTAAAGTTCCCTTTGATGCCCAGGATAACCGACACACAACAGAATATGTTACAGGACTATCCGCATATTATCACCGTCTGTTGTCGCTTGGACATGATCCGCTGCTTGGATTTGTCGTGGGAGTTTTTGATATCTTAACAGGTCGCATGACCACCATTGATAAAACCGGGAAGATTGTTTCACAAGTGATGGAAAATTATGCTGACAGGAGAGAAAGCGATATATTTGCTGCTTTGGCAAAGCAGATAATGCATTTAAAATCTGACATTACAACATCGATGGGACTTCCAGCTCCGCTGATGGGGCTGTTTAGTCTGCTTCAGTTTGGAAGTATTGGTGAAGAAGAGCAGACGATTGCTGAAATCGTGCAGGGGATGTATTACGAGGGGTATGATTTTATACACTTCTGTTCATTATCCATCCCAGTAATGCTTGTAGAAGTGATTGTAAGGCTTGGCTATGCTATTAAGCGTATTAAGGAGGGACACAAGATATCGGAGAGCATACCATCTTCAATAAACCGAGAAAAGCATCCAAAGTTGGCAACCATGCTGTTTATTGCCCATTCAGGTGCAACGGCGATAAATGCAGGTAAAGTATATTTTTCTAAGAATCCAATGGCAATCAATTATCCTCAGTGGATAGCGTTTGCCAAATATTCGTATAAGCAGATTAAGTGGGTTCTGCTTGAAAAGCCAGAGGCGAGGGACGCTTACGTTAAAGGACAATTATATGATGACTTAAAAGATACCTGTTTCATGGTCGATAGATATTTTGAGGAGTTTTCTGCTGGATATATAGTGGTATTCGAGAGCGGTCAGATAGACTGATATTTGGGATGGAGAACAAAGCAAGTGACTGTAGCTATAGTGAGACAACAAAATATTTATCGCAGATTCGCATACTCTTTGGTTAAGATGGGGTGCATTTGCACCCGGTGCGTGTTCATCGTTACCACAGTACAGATGTGAAAAAGTTACATTGTATCATTTTAGTAACGGCAACCGACCCATGTTGCGGGTCGGGTGGTATGTTTGTTCAGTCAATAAAGTTTATTGAGGCACATCATGGAAATAAAAAGAAAGTTTCTATTTATGGACAAGAGTATACAAATACAACGTATAAACTGGCGAAAATGAATCTGGCGATTCGTGGAATTGCGGCGAATCTTGGAGAAATGGCAGCAAATACTTTTTCAAATGACCAACATAAGGATTTGAAGGCAGATTATATTATGGCAAATCCGCCATTTAATCAGAAAGAATGGCGTGCTGCTGACGAGTTGACAGATGATGCGAGATGGAATGGCTATGAAGTACCTCCTACGAGTAATGCAAATTACGGATGGATATTAAACATTGTGTCAAAACTGTCACAGAACGGAGTGGCAGGATTTTTGCTTGCCAATGGCGCATTGTCTGATGACGGGACAGAGTTGAAAATTAGACAGAGATTGATTGAAAATGATTTGGTGGAAGCAATTCTAATATTGCCGAGAAATCTTTTTTATACGACGGATATCAGTGTAACGCTTTGGATTCTGAATAAGAATAAAAAAGAACGTATAGTGGATATGAATGGGGTAGAGAAGCATTACCGTAATCGGGAAAAGGAAATTCTTTTTATGGATTTGCGGCAGATAGGGAGTCCATACGAAAAGAAATACATAGAGTTGACGGAAGCGGATAGGAAAAAGGTAGTAGAAATATATCATGATTGGCAGCAGGCAGGATATGAAGATACTTATAAAAACATACCAGAGTTTTGCTATTCTGCGGGATTTGATGAGGTAAAAGAAAAAGGATTTACCCTTGTACCAAGCAGATATATTGAGTTTGTGAATCGGGATGGAAATATCGATTTTGATACGAAAATGAAAACACTGCAAGCGGAGTTAAAGGAATTGCTGATTGATGAGGAGAAATCGAAAGCGGATTTGTTAGAGGTGTTTAAGGAGTTGGGGTATGAAATCAGATTATAGGAAACTGGGAGAATTTATTCGACAGGTAGATGTGCGCAACATAGAAGGTAAAAAAGAAAACTTGTTAGGAGTATCTGTTCAAAAAGTGTTTATTCCATCTATTGCAAATACTGTAGGAACGGATTTCACAAAATATAAGGTGGTAAAAAAAGGACAGTTTACATATATTCCAGATACTTCTCGTAGAGGCGATAAAATAGGTATTGCATTGCTTGAGGAATATGAAGAGGGATTAGTTAGTAATGTTTATACAGTATTTGAAGTAATTAACGAAAACAAATTGCTTCCTGAATATTTAATGTTATGGTATAGCAGACCAGAATTTGATAGATATGCAAGATATAAATCTCATGGTAGCGTAAGAGAACTTTTTGATTGGGATGAGATGTGTAATGTGGAATTACCTGTTCCTGATATTAGTAAACAGCGAAAAATTGTTGAAGCGTATAAGATTGTAGAAGAGAGAATTAAACTTAAACGGAAGATAAATGATAATTTAGTAGCAACCCTGTCTACTGTTTACAAGGAGCTATTTGCTGATGCCAATACACATTTCCCGAAAGTTCCGTTGCAAAAGATTTGCAGTAAAATAGGCAGCGGCGCAACCCCGAAGGGTGGAAAAACGGCATATATCAGTGAGGGCATTTCGCTTATTAGAAGTACGAACGTTTTTGACTTCAACTTTGAATATGACGAGCTTGCTCATATCAATCAAAGTCAAGCCGATGCTTTGGCTAACGTCATAGTTAAGCCGAATGATATCCTGTTTAATATTACTGGCGTGTCTGTTGCTCGATGCTGTATGGTTCCCGATAATGTTTTGCCGGCAAGAGTAAATCAACACGTTATGATTATACGTCCGATTAAGGGCGAAACAATGAGCTATTACATCATGTTCACCCTTTGTTCTGCCGATAACAAAGCCAAGTTGTTAGGTATTGGTCAGTCCGGTTCTACAAGAGAGGCAATCAATAAGCAAGAACTTGAATCCTTCGAGATTCCACTACCTGATGATGCTACCCTCAGTCAGTTTGGTACGGCAGCAAAAAGCATTTACGAGCATATTCATGTCAATGTTAATGAAACTCGTGCCCTTGATGAAGTGAAAAAGGTTCTTTTGATGCAGCTATCAAGCCGCTAAATTATCATTTATCATAACGAGGATATTATATGAAACTATATTTTGATGAATCTGGACAAACTGGCTGTGTTGTCCCAAATCGTAATGGAGAACTATATAGAAAGAATCAACGTTTTTTTGTGTTAGCAGGGATAGTGTGCAAAAATGATGAAGATGTGGCAGATTTGACAAATAGGTATAGAGCATTTCTAAAGAAGTATGGTGTAGCAGATAGGGAATTAAAAGGAACGGATATACTGAAACAGGGAAACAAAGAAATGCTGACAGATTTTATTGAAAATATGTTCGATGATAGACATATATATATTTGTTGTTACGATAAGATTTTTTATTTGGCTTCTATGATTAGCACATATTTGTTTGATAGAAGGACAATGATAGAACAGCCATTGTTATATTTTACACAACAGAGTGCGTTGACGAGAGAAAATCAAAGAATATTTATAAAGTTTTGCGTAGCATTAGAAGAGGGAACCTCACAGGCGAGGAGAGAATTTGTTAAATATATGGTAAATTACCCATATGAAAAATTCGATATAGAAAACAATATGTACGTGGCGGCAGCATTAGCGATGCTTATGATATATAAGGAGGACGAGGAAATGCCGAATTTTCCGTTGCCCAAAAGAAAAGGTGTTTATTTAAACGATAATATAACCCATTTGATAAATCTCAATGCACTTGGAGAGACATTGTTGGCTTTAAAAATGATATATCACATTCCAGAGAGCAGAATGGAAGTATATCATGATCATATCATTGAGTTTGAAGCTGAATTTCATGACAGTTTAAGGGAGGTGCCTTTAAAATTTGTTGATAGCAAGGAAGAGATTTTGATACAGTATGCAGATAATGTTGCTAGCATTTTCAGAAGAATATACTCGGAAACTTTAGATATATTTGGTGCAGCTAAGCAATGGGAGATTGATAAGCAGTATTATCCTAAAATGTTGTCCAATATAATGAAAAAAGTAACAGAAAGAAACATAAAGTTTGTAACGGCAATTAGTGATTGGGTATTACCTATTGCTGTAGCAATACAATTTGATGATAAAACTCCCAAAATGGCATATAACAATAAAGACTTTATGGCTTTATTTATGTTGATTAAGGAGAAAGTATTAGATAACATTGTCTCAACGGATTATGATGTGGAATAGCAAGAGGAGCGGTATCACAATGCTTAAATTTGATGAACA
>CATLBW010000115.1 GCA_949879775.1 uncultured Lachnospiraceae bacterium | reverse complement strand
TGCCTAAGCGAATATTTATAATAAGGGGTTAGTTGACGGTTTTATTGACGGATGTTAGAAATCCAAAAAAGCCTGTGCCATACCAACTGCTTCCCTTATTATAATAAAATAAGTGCAGATGTCAGAGGAAACATTACCCTTTCTACTGTATGGACACACATTCCATCCTGTAAAGGCTTCTTTTCCTTCATTTACCAAGGAAACATTATCCTTTATTTAGTAGCATAAAACTTTCCGCTAGCATACGCCATAATTCCCTTTCCTCTCTACAGGCTAAGGAAACGTTACCTATTAAATTGGGAAAACACCCTTCCATCCACTTCAAGCTCCTTTTCCACTTTCCAATCACCAAGGAAACATTACCCTTTTTAGAGAGTGGCATTAAGCCAATGCCCAGACTGCACAGGCTTCTCTTCCTCTTCCATACATCAGGGAAACATTACCCATAATATTCATGGCATAATCCTGTATCTAAGATGAAACAGGCTCTCTTTTCCCATGATACATCAAGGAAATGTTATCTAATTGACATTAAAATCGCTCCATTCCAGACATAAGGCTCGGAATACATCTATAAACCCGCACCTACAGCAAGAAAATATCCCCCAAACCCGCATAAAATGGACATTTGCGGGCAAAAATAAACATACGTTCTCACCCAGCTATGAATACATACATACAACCCAAATAGGGGTGTACAGTGCATCCATAAAGCCCGGAAAAGAAAAAAGACAGTCGATGAAGCTGTCCATGACCGTCTTTTCCTACTCTTTATTCCATTTCTATTATAGCCAGATATCCCCGGAAACCCAGCAAAATCAAGGCTTTCAAGCCCTATCTTCAAAGCTGCTTAGCTTCGCCGCCTGGTCGGCTGCAATACAGGCATCCACTATCTCCTGGATATCGCCGTCCATCACCTTATCCAGCTTATACAAGGTCAGGTTAATCCTGTGGTCCGTCACACGCCCCTGGGGGAAATTATAAGTGCGTATTTTCTCCGAGCGGTCGCCGGTCCCAATCTGGCTTCTCCTGGCTTCTGCCTCTACGTCATGCTGTTTCTGGCATTCCATATCATAGAGCTTTGCACGCAGCAGCGCAAATGCCTTTTCCTTATTCTGTAGCTGGGATTTCTCTGTCTGGCTGTAAATGACGATTCCCGTAGGATAATGCGTCAGGCGCACCGCGGAATCCGTGGTATTGACACACTGCCCGCCATTCCCCGACGCGCGCATAACGTCAATACGGATATCCTTCTCATCAATGACAACGTCCACCTCTTCCGCTTCCGGCATCACCGCAACCGTAATCGTGGAGGTATGGATGCGCCCCCCTGATTCAGTCTCCGGCACGCGCTGTACCCGGTGGACGCCAGACTCATACTTCATCACGGAATAAGCGCCCTGACCGGTAATCATAAAAGTAACGTTCTTCATGCCGCCGATGCCAATCTCTTCACATTCCATAGTCTCCACCTTCCAGCGGTGGGCTTCTGCAAAGTGCACATACATACGATAGATTTCCGCAGCAAACAACGCCGCTTCGTCCCCGCCTGCGCCTGCACGGATTTCCACAATTACATTCTTATCATCATTAGGGTCTTTGGGCAGCAGCAGGATCTTCAATTCCTGCTCTAACTCCTCCACCCTGCCCCTTGAATCATTCAGTTCTTCCTTGGCAAGCTCGCGCATCTCCTCATCACTTTCTTCTTCCAGCATCACAAGGGAATCCTCTATGTTCTGCTTTGCCTGCTTATACTCCTTATAGGCCTCCACAATGGGGGCAAGGTCACTCTGCTCCTTCATCAGCTTTCGGAAGCGGTTAGTGTCATTTGCCACATCCGGCTCACTGAGCTGATTCATAATCTCCTCAAAACGAAGAAGTATATCCTCTAACTTATCAAACATACGTTTTTTCCTTTCTATTCCAATAACAGCCAAATCCCATAAACAGCCCTACTTAACTGACGGCAGGTTCCCACGTACTACCCTGGCGTTTCCGGCCAGGTCTTTTATTACTTTCACATTCCGGTAACCATTCTCCTCCATAAGAAACGCCACCCTGCCGCCCTGGTCGTGTCCGATTTCCAGGCAAAGGTAACCATTCGATTTCAAAAATTGCCCGCTCTTTTTGACAATCTTCCGATAAAAGTCCAACCCGTCCTCCCCGCCATCCAAAGCTTCCACAGGCTCAAAGTTCTTTACCTCCGGCATCAGCGTCGCAATGGTTCCCGTTGGGATATAGGGCGGGTTAGCAATAATCATATCGTACCTCCCTATAATATTCTGGAACAGGTCGCTACGCACTAACTGTACCTCCACCCGATTATTCCTGGCATTTTCTTTGGCAATCAGCAACGCCTGTTTTGAAACATCGCTTGCCGTCCCAAACAGCCTCTTTTTCCTCAAAAGGCTGATAATCACACAGCCGGAACCTGTACAGAGGTCCAGCACTGCCATTCCCGGCTCAAGCACTTTCAACGCTTCCTCCACCAACGTCTCGGTATCCTGGCGCGGAATCAACACATGGGAATTCACTTTAAATTCCAAGCCCATGAATTCCTGGTTTCCGGTAATATATTGCAGGGGCACCCGTTCCGCACGTTTTTTCAACAGAAGCTCATACTCCAGAAACCTGCCATTTTCCATCGTGTCCGTGCTGTGCATGTAGTACCATCCTCTATCCATTTTACAGACATATTCCATAAGATACCAAGCATCCAGTTCACAGTCCGCTATGCCTGCATCCTGCAAAATTCCCTTCCCATATACTAATGCATCCTCAAATGTCATGTCCCCTCACGCTCCCTCATGGCCTTTACATAATCCTTCCAATCAAACACCGCCTCCACAGACGCAATCCCGACCTCAATCATTTC
Organism: uncultured Lachnospiraceae bacterium; assembly: GCA_949879775.1. Taxonomy (GTDB): domain Bacteria; phylum Bacillota; class Clostridia; order Lachnospirales; family Lachnospiraceae; genus Petralouisia. The sequence continues at coordinate 6,784 of CATLBW010000115.1, read as the reverse complement.
TTCGTCAGGCTCTTTCGTTGTCAGCTTCTGCATCCACAATCCCGGTTTGCTGAGCAGATTGATTATTGCATTGTCACTTCTTCCCGCCAGACGGATAAATTCATAAGAAAGCCCTGCAATCAGCGGAATAATGGCAATCCTCAGCGCCAGCCTGAGGATTCTGGAATCCACACGGATAAACATCGTTGCAATAATCGCAATTACCACTACAAAAAACAAAAAGCTGGTCCCGCAGCGTTTATGCTCCCGGGAGCTCTTCTTTACATTTTCTACCGTCAAATCCATCCCATGCTCGATGCAGTTGATACACTTATGTTCTGCGCCATGGTACATAAACACGCGCCTGATATCCTCCATCCTGGAAATCAGCAGGACATAGGCAAAAAAGATAAGAAGCCGCAAAATCCCTTCAATAAGAATTACCAGTGTTTTAGAAGGAATGTATTTTTGAAAAAATAAAGATGCATAAAAGGGAAGCACCATAAATATTGCTACAGCCAGCACCAGGGACAAGGCAATCGTAAAACCCATTTCAGCTTTCTCTCTCTTTTCATTTCTTGGCTTTGCCCCACTTGCCTTGTCATCCTCTTCAAAAAATGAAGCAGAAAAAGTCAATGTTGACATTCCCAATACCATAGATTCCACAAAACTTATAATTCCCCGTACAAAAATTAAATTTCTCAACGCCTTATTCTTGCAGATTCCGCGATACTCCCTTTTTTCTACAATGATTTCGTGATCCGGTTTGCGTACTGCCACGGCGTATGTATCTTTGTATTTCATCATCACGCCTTCCATGACAGCCTGCCCGCCAATTCCTGAATAAGCCAAATCCTTCACATCCTCTCTGACACGGACAACTTCCTCTCGCACACGTGCGCATATTCTCTTTCACTCTTTAACGTGACAAGATATTTTCTAATTAGAACGAAAAGAAAGGATGTCCATTTAAAAGACATCCTCTTTCGGTTCAAATGAACTTTACCATTACTGATTGTTCATGCCATATTTACGGTTGAACTTATCAATACGTCCGCGGGCCTGAGCGGTCTTCTGCTGTCCCGTGTAGAACGGATGGCACTTGGAACAAATTTCAACGTGGATATCTTCTTTGGTCGAACCTGTCACAAATGTATTTCCACAGTTGCATGTTACGGTTGCCTGATGATATGCCGGATGGATTCCTTCTCTCATGTTTTCACCTCTTCACTCTCTATTTTAAATCTAAAAACTGATTTTCCTGTCCTCGCTATTGCCTACGCAACAGCTTTATTATTATAGCATATATTTTCCATATATGCAAGTTCTATTCAAAAAATTAATCATAAACTTGATAACAGTTCGTTACTGTTCAACACAGGACTTTGCATTTACTGCAAAGTCCGTAAGAAAATGATTCAGGTATGAGCAAATCCCATTCGCGAAGCGAATGTTACATGGATTTGCGAATGTTACTGTGAACGGAGTGAACAGTAACAACTGTTCAACACGTATCTCAGCAGCCAACGGCAATTCCCATCAGTCAAATACCCCGCAGCAAGCTACGGGGCATGACCTAGCTTGTTCTTTTCGCCCCAAGGGGCGGGGTATTTGACCCCTCGCCGGGGCGGCATCTCCTCTTCTGCGAAGAGCAGATAAGCCTCGCGGCATTCGCCAAATATCCGCGCAAGCGCGGCTGCTTGGCTCATTGCTCGCGGGAATAAATGGCAGGGATGCTGAACAGCCTTGTCCGCGTTCCGCTATAATCTGCATTGTATGACGTCTCCATCCAAACAATTTTCCCTTTACTGAGAATGGGCTGTGAGCTGGCTGAAAAAGAAAAGCCCGCATATGTCTTTGCGTAAATCTTTTTCCCTGTGTCACTGACAACCACATAATGCATCTTTTTTGCGTTCCCCTGTGTGACGGAATACATGACTGCAAACCTGGTATCTGATAATTTCACCATACGGGCTTCCCCGACTGTAACAGACGATGTTTTGGGGTTATACTGTGTCAGCCACTTCACTTTTGTCTTTCCCGTCTTACGGTTAGTCACTGTCAGATAGACATTTTTCTTCAGGCTGCTGTCTGATCCGGAAACACCTTTCACTTTATACTTGTGAGGAACAGAGATCCCACATGCCAGCACATTTTTCTCTCCTATCTCCATGCCGCCCAGCTTGCACCCTGTATAATTATTTCCTGTCTTTCCCTGAAAAGAAAACACGCCTTTCCGGCTTCTGTCGGAGTCCTCTGTCCCATAACGGTCTACCATGGTCAGTACCAGTGAACGCGGGTATGCGTCTCCATGGTCCAGCACATAGAGGCTTCCGTCTTTGAATTTTACGAATTGATTGAACGAATGGCTGACATAGCTGTCATTTGCCTGTTTTACTTTCATCTTCTTGGTATCAATCTTAAAGGAAATATTGGACTGATGCCGCAGGCCATCGCTTCCCTTGAACCTCGTCCTTGAGGTCACCAGATACAGCGTCGATCCCTGCATATCCATCCGGCAGTTGCCGGCGTCAAACGGCTCATATATCCCGACAAATGAATTAGAGGCTCCGCCTTTAATGCTCGCCGTCTTGACCTTTTTCCATCTGCTATTGTATTTTATCACTTTTATGACAGTCTTCTTCTTGCTTTCCTGATGGTTTGCATAGCCAACCGCCACATAAAAATTCCCATCCGGTCCATGGTAAAAACCGCCCCAACGGTCATACCCTATCTTTACTTTTTTCGTGCTCTTCACTTTCAGGGCTGAATCCAACGTATAGATTTTCAGGGAAGCGTCTCTCTGTACGCAGACAACATGGAGCTTGCCATTTGCCTGATAATAATATGTATCATCGCTATGCGCCCAGTTCCCGCCATACTGACCGCCGAAGCCGGCATTACCGCTGACATTGTTCTGCTCCACAGCTTTGGCTTTTCCGCTCTTGGGAATAAACTGGGAAACAGACCTTGAAAATTCACTTTCCCCTTCCGGATATACTGTAACCAGCTTATAAAAGTACGTCACGCCCTTGTCCACTTTCTGCTTATAGGAAGATTTACTCCCGCCTCTGATTTTGGATACGCATTTGTACGCGCCGTTCTCATATGCGCAACGGTATAGTTTATAACCAACCGCCCCTTTCATGGGCTTCCATCTGATAAGCAGGCTCCTGCTGTCGGATTTCCTGATGGAAGTAATCTCTGCCCCTATTTTACGGACAGTAAAATTGTACTCGCTATCCTCCTCCGCCCGTCCCCGAATGATACGCTCCCCATCTTTTATAAACCCAACCACCCGGTAACTATATGGCTTGTTCCATTCTGCATCTACGATAGCGCTGGCATTCGCTCCTCCATATACGCTTTTTACTGTCTTATAATTACTCTTTCCAACGGACGCCCGCTCGATGAGATACCCGCTGCAGCCAGCAATTTTATTCCACTTTAATTGGACGCTTTTATACCCCGCCTGTTTTATGCCTTTCATCTCTACCAAGGGCGGCAGTACATGAACTTTGGTTTTATATATGTTCACGCCGGCTTTGACTATAATCTCAGACACGCCCGGATTCACCGCCTTAAAAGAAATGCTGTCCATTCCCTCAGTTCTCTTTGCAATTACGATTGGGTTCTCGGAGGTAACCTTAATGACATTCGTATTGGAACTTGACACCTGCAGCGTATACGGCGTATCCGTTACATTTTCATATTCATAGCTTACACCGCTCATATCGCCCGGAAACAGCCCATCTTCCTCGCCATCCCACTGTTCTTTAGATAGTTTAAAATAAAGTCCTTTGTCCCGCCCATTCGTTTCGTTCCCTGCTCCTGCAGCTTTCTTTTCCCCAGCGAATGATGCTTTATCTTCCCATTGCACTTCCCTGGTTTCCGCTTCTTCATGAAATTGTATTTCCTCTGCGGCCCTTACTGCTGCAGCCTGATTCATCTGACTTGGATACATTCCTACAAACAATCCTGCCGCCAGTAAAATAGCTGTTATTTTTTTCATAAGTCTTCCCCATCCTTCGAAACCATTCCTTATATAAGCTTTGTCTTCTTAATCATCTGGCAAAATTCACGGTTACTGTTCGTGCGCACAAAAAGATTAAGGATGCTCTCCACCGCCTCATCCGCCCGCATGCCATTGATGGCACGGCGCATAATCTCCACAGCCTCCTGCTCTTCCCGGTTCAATAGCAAATCTTCTCTCCTCGTCCCGGACTTTGTGATATCAACCGCCGGGAAAATACGGCGCTCTGACAGCTTGCGGTCCAAAATCAGTTCCATGTTGCCCGTACCCTTAAATTCCTCATAGACCACGTCGTCCATACGGCTTCCGGTATCAACCAGCGCCGTGGCAAGGATGGTAATGCTCCCTCCCTCGCGCATATTCCTGGCAGCGCCGAAGAAACGTTTCGGCATATGTAACGCTGCCGGGTCAATACCTCCAGATAACGTTCTTCCGCTTGGCGGCACAATCAGGTTATATGCCCGCGCCAGGCGGGTAATGCTGTCTAACAAGATCATGACATCCTGTGTATGCTCCACCAGGCGCCTGGCACGCTCAATCACCATCTCAGACACGCGCTTATGGTGCTCCGGGAGTTCATCAAATGTGGAATAAATGACCTCCACATTCTTACCCTCAATCGCTTCCTTAATATCAGTGACCTCCTCGGGCCGCTCGTCAATGAGAAGGATAATCAGGTGCATCTGGGGATTATTCCTGGTTACCGCCTTTGCCACCTGTTTTAACAATGTGGTCTTCCCCGCCTTGGGCGGCGATACAATCATGCCCCTCTGCCCTTTGCCTATCGGGGACACCACGTCCATGATGCGCATGGCTACTGCATTCCTCTCCGTCTCAAGCCGGATGCGCTCATTGGGGAAAATCGGCGTCAAATCTTCGAAATTAGGACGGCGCAAGATCTCGGAAGGATGGCAGCCATTGATGCTGCGGATATACAAAAGCGCGCTGAACTTCTCCTGCTGGGTCTTCACCCTGGTGTTTCCCTGGATAATATCACCCGTTTTTAAGCCAAATTTGCGGATCTGCGATGGGGACACATATACATCATTCTCCCCCGGAAGGTAATTCTCACAGCGGATAAACCCGTACCCGTCCGGCATGACTTCTAATATCCCATGTGCGCTAATCCCGCTGTCCAGCGCCGGGTTGTCTATCTCTATGCCATCTGCCGTGATAACTTTATTAGGCTTGCGCTCCTGCCGTTCGCCACTTTCTGTACGTTCATACTTGACAGATCTGTCACTCTGCTCACTACGGCCCTCTTTCGCCTGTATGTTCTTCGTATCCTGCTTCTTCTCTTTTCCCCTTCCTGTGGCCTTCTCCCCACTTCTTCCCGTCGCTTTGTCAGCCGCCTCGCCTGCATCCTTCTTAGCCGGCTCCTCTTTCGTGTCTGCCTTTAACGCCTCTTTGTTATCCTCTTCAAGCATCAATTCCACCAGCTCTTTTTTCTTCAAGCCTGAAAGATGCCTCAATCCCCTCGCTTTCGCTACATCCCTCAATACTGCCACAGATAAACTCTCATACTTTTCTCTCATACTTTTCTCCTTTAATTACCATAATTGGGAATCTATGTCAGAGCAGACAACGACTTCATGCGCAGAACTTATGCTTCTGCAATGGGTTCATTATACACCATCTTTTTTTAAATAGGAAGTCCTTTTTTCTTGATTTGCATTTTTTTTCATGCTATGATGTGAACAGCAACGCCATAATCCGTGGAACAAAATGAAAATACAAAGGAGTGATTCATCATGACTGCTCAAGAAAAAGCTATTTTTTTACATAAAGAGTGGAACGGCAAACTAGAAACGGTGGCAAAATCTCCGGTAACAACGCGCGAAGACTTAGCTATCGCCTATACGCCAGGCGTGGCGGAGCCATGCAAGCTCATCGCAAAAGACCCCGCCGACGCATATGTGTATACCATGAAATCCAACACCATCGCCGTTATCTCTGACGGAAGCGCCGTGCTCGGGCTTGGCAACATTGGTCCCTATGCCGCAATGCCGGTCATGGAAGGGAAGGCAGTCCTTTTTAAAGAATTTGGCGGCGTCAATGCAGTTCCTATCTGTTTGGACACCCAGGATACCGAAGAGATCATCAAAGCAGTCACCTGGCTTGCCCCCGGCTTCGGCGGCATCAATCTGGAAGATATCAGTGCGCCCAGATGCTTTGAAATTGAAGAAAGGCTGAAAGCCACGTTGGACATTCCTGTCTTCCACGACGATCAGCACGGTACCGCCATTGTCGTCCTGGCCGGTATTATCAACAGCCTGAAGGTGACAGGTAAGAAAAAAGAGGATTGCAGGGTGGTTGTAAACGGTGCCGGAAGTGCCGGAGTAGCCATTACCAAACTCCTTCTCACCTATGGCTTTTCCAATATCATCATGTGTGACAAAGTGGGCATCCTCTCCGGATCTACGGAAGGTCTCAACTGGATGCAGCAGGAAATGGTCAGGGTAACCAATCTGGAAGGCAGGACCGGAACTCTGGCAGATGCCTTAAAAGGCGCCGATATTTTCGTAGGCGTATCCGCCCCCAACATCGTGACTTCCGATATGGCCGCCTCCATGAACCATGATGCCATTCTTTTTGCCATGGCAAATCCAGTTCCGGAAATCATGCCGGATGTGGCAAAAGCCGCCCGAAACCGGCAAGGGCGTTTGGGCCGGTACGGCCGGAGCGGACAAAGACCCGGTTGACGAACTGGACGCCCTGATCGAACAAATCAACAACGATACCGGCTCCATGCCCGGTTTCATGGCCTGGGGG